>NZ_JANION010000127.1:0-8197 GCF_024610815.1 Mixta sp. | reverse complement strand
GTTCTTTGTGGGATGATTGTCATATGAAGACAGGAGAAATTGAGTGAACATAATACCGATTCGGCGTGAGTCCGAATGGACTGCTTTGGAATTCTTTGCTGGTATAGGTTTGGCAAGAGCCGGACTGGAACTTGCAGGAATCAGCACTGTTTGGGCCAATGACTATGACCTTAATAAGAAAGTCATGTATGAAGGTCATTGGAAATCTGATCATCTTGTACTGGCAGATATACACGCTCTTAAAAGCGACGACTTACCTGCTGCGGATGTTGCATGGGCTTCATCGCCCTGTACTGATTTGAGTCTGGCTGGCAAAAGGGTGGGGTTACGTGGTGGTCGCGAGTCATCAGCTTTTTTTGGCTTTACGGACCTGATTGCAGGAATGAAAGAGCGTAAGCCTGAAGTAATCGTTCTGGAAAATGTCACGGGACTTGCCTCTTCCCATAACAGAGAAGATTTAAGAGCAGCAGCTAAAGAATTCAATGCGCTGGGCTATGCAGTTGATGCTATTACCTTGGATGCTCGCCGTTTTGTTCCTCAGTCCCGCCCCCGTCTTTTTCTTATCGGTGCAAAATCGCCTATTGATGGTGGGGAACAGGATACATGCTTGAGGCCAGACTGGCTCGCTTGGCTTCATGAAGATCCTGAAGTCCGCACGTTTATGATGCCATTACCTAAAGCACCAGACTTACTCAGTGAAGGTCTAACGCTTCAAATTGAACAGCTATCCGACAATGATCCACGGTGGTGGAGTGATGAAAAGGTATCCCTTTTTAAGAGTTCAATGGCCCCCGTTCAGCGTGCAAGGCTGGATTATTTTGTCACTCTGCCGGGTATTACCGCCCGAACAGCATATCGTCGCACACGTAACGGCGTTCCTGTATGGGAAATGAGAGCGGAGGATATTTCAGGATGCTTGAGAACGGCCCGTGGAGGATCCTCCAAGCAGGCCGTGGTTATAATGGGTCAGGACAAACTCAAAATTCGTTGGATGACCGGACTTGAATATGCGCGTTTAATGGGGGCCGGCTGGTATACTTTGGAAAATTTGCGAGACTCTCAAATTCATTATGGCTTCGGAGATGCTGTTGCTGTGCCTGTTGTCAGTTGGGTTGCTAAGCACATGATCCTTCCTCACCTTAAAGCGAAAGCGGCTGAAGAATCACAGGGAATAAAAGTGAATGAATAAGTTTTACCTTACTGAAGCATATCTTGATGCAGCAAAGAAGTGGTACGAAAATCAGCGTGCTAAGAGTGGTTCAATAAATACCAATGTTATGAATGTAGGCTTAATAGTCTCACATATGGTGGCAGAGGGTATTCCAATCGATGATGCACGCCTGTTTAGCGATGGTAAAAGTCAAGTGCGCGGTCTTAGTGGCTCCACTATTTCAAAGATCCTTAAGCAGCACGGTGAAACCCGAATTTTTACTCGGGAAGGCGGGCGTACATCTAGAGGAACATTGCTCCTTGCCGCAGCATTCAGGGATGTGTTGAACAGTGTGCAGGTTCAAAATGATAATCCTGTTGATACTGTCCTGATTTCACATCAACTTGAAGAGTTTTTCACAGAATGTGTTCGCCTCGATTATTTTGATAAACAAAGGATTACTGTCGATATCGATTACAATAAACCTGTTTCTTCGGTGATAGGCGACATTCTGAAAGCAGCAGCTGAACGTTCAGACAAGCCGACAGGTGAGGTTCTTCAGCATCTTATTGGTGCGAAATTACAGCTACGTTTTCCAGAGATAAAAATCGGATGTGACCGGGCAAACGCTGCTGATATGCATACCGACCGGGAAGGCGATTTTCAAGTTGGTACTACTGCCTTTCATGTTACTACGGCTCCAATGGAAAAGTTGATTTCCCGATGCATTGAAAATAAAAGGTCTGGCTACAGACCGGTCATACTTACCCTAGAAAGTAAAGTCCTTGCCGCACGTCAAATGGCGGATAACGTGGGCATGTCTGAACAAATTTCAGTACAGGCAGCAGAAACTTTTGTTGGTAATAATATTGAAGAAATTGCTATTTATGATGGTGATAAAATCCGTGAAGGCTTGGCACGGTTAATCCGAACCTATAATGAGCGCATAGATTCAATTGAAATAGATAAATCTTTAATGATTGATGAGCCACGGTGGATAGTTAACATCATGACCAACATAATTAACAAGCAGTAGTGGTTGAAAAAAGGCATTTCAAAAAGTATGAACCACTTTTTCAAATAAATAAGAATCACGCAGGCATTTCTTATTAAGGTTCTACTTGCTACAAAATATGGTGGTACATCAGTATCACAGCAGCATGTATTATCTTACCGTTCTTGCATCTTTTAAGTAATGCAAGAACGGATGGCCTGTATCTAGAGTTTAATTTACTACCATATAAGTATCTTCTCGTTCTTAGTGAGCGCAGCAACAGGGGCTCAGATGCCTTTTGCAGCCTTTTTCCATCATCCCAGTTTTGCATCATATCCCCCGCCTCAGTGCTGCCTGAAGCACTCTATTGGATACATGCTTATCTCCTCGCGCGCAATGCTATCCCCGCCACGCCTGCCCGCTTTATGCATCGTTTTTCATGCAGCTGCATGCTGCCAGCCAAAGCGCGCCAGTACTGGCGGGGCAAGGGATTCGCGATCCTCTGGAGATCATGCATTTTCACGCAGCAGCATGCGCTTTGTTGCAACGAAAAAAAGCCACCGGCGAAAGGTGGCTAAAAGGGAGGGAAGTAATACTTATTATTGTTTTGCAGGATAGAAAATCAGGTCTTCCAGGCTGGATGTATCAATCGTTCTTGCCATGTCACTGACCATTGATAGAGCCATTTTCAGTTCGTTTTCTTCACAGTGCGCTACCAATGACACATCGGCTATAAATTGAATACGTGCGACTGTCTCGCTAATTTTATCTATGTCCATCAGCCTGTTAGCTCCTTATCTGTAATGAGTACTGTATGTATAAACAGTATCATGATGAGCGCGAGTCGTAAAGAATCGTATGGCTCAGAGTATTCCGACTGGTGATTTCTTATACATTCAGACTGTTGCGATGCTTCTGAGCCAGCAAATTAAAGTGCTCAAGCGGTGAAGATTTAGCGCTACGCTGGTAGCGCAGACGTCCTGTCGCATCGCTCCAGTAAGCGCGGCTACCGATTCTGATCGCATGACCGGCCATCATTCGCGTAACTTCTCCCTCCGTCAGCCATACACGATTAACGTCGAATACTATTTCTTTAAGTTCTTCTCGTGCTTTGACGTGATTACCTGGCGGCGGTGCCGTTCTGCGAACAGAAGATGGGGCATTTTCACGTAATCGGTTTAATAACCGGCGGCGTTCTGCCCGGCTGGGTGGGGTTGAGAAATCAATAACTGCTTCGCCGTTAGCAAAATGAGGTTTAGGCTCCGTACAGTTATTGACAGAACTCCGAGGGGACGCAGACGCGTCCCTAAATTCCAAACCCAAATCAACGGCGCGCTTCGGCACGATCTTCCACTGCGCCAGACGCGTCAGAATTGGCGTATCGTCACCCACAGATGAGGCGTAAACGCCTTTAATACGTACTGTCTCCTCGCCGTATTCATTCCATTCATTGCCTGCCTGATACCAGGTGCGCACGGCCAGCTCGTCACGGCGCACAAACGGGCCGCCCTGGGCGTTGACATACGCAGCCCAATCACCGGCGTCAGCGGCATCATGCGCGGCGGCGAACTCTACGCTCAGGCCGTGCGCGGTTTCACTGTCGGCTAGGCGGCGCAGCTCGCGGTAAACCGTCACCGGCGCGCCGCCCACAAACTGAAACTGCCGGATGTGCCAACGTGCCGCCCAGGCAGAAACAGCAGAAGCGGTTTCTTTAAGCTCTTTTCCGCTTTCGTCGTCCAGCTCACCGTCCAGCGCATACCCGTCGATATTCTTGGAGATGTATTTCGCCACGTAACCGGTGGCGCTGCCTTTCTCCGGATCTATTGCTTCTGCATGGAAGCGGGCTTTACGGGCCTTTTCCGTGGTCAGCTCGTCGGCGTCCTGCTGGTATGCGTAATCGCGTATTACCTGACGCACCTGATCCACATCTTCCGGGCGCATAAACATCAGCATGTGCCAGTGCGGAGTAGCATCATGATGCGGCTCAGCCACACGGATGCCAAAAATACGAATATCTTCACGATGAAGTTTGGCGCGGATCTTTTGCCACACGCTGCAGAGATAACGCTGTGTATCGGCCGGACTGGCGCCGTTCCATTTGCGGTTGCGATGTCCGGTTTTAATCGTTGCGTGATAGCGGGCCGGCGCGGTCAGCGTATAGAATTCGCCGACAAAGGCCATTTCGTTGCAGATATTTTCAAAGCCGCGAATACGGGTCATCAGCTCACAGCGGCGGATTGCCGGATTGGCAACGCTGCCGTCGTATTTTTCAATCAGGCTGATGCGGTTTCCTTCCTCGTCTTCCAGCTCCATGCCCTTGAGAAACTCGCGGGTACGACGCTTCTGTTCCCGCCATTCGATAACGGTCATTGAACTGGCATAAGGGGTGTGCTTTTTGCTGACGTTTGCCAGGGCGATCTGCAGATGTTCACGCCATGAGGCAGCAACACGGCGCAGACGTCCTTTCCACCACTTTTCGTTTTGCATCCGCATGATGGCCGGGGCAACGTCTTCCGGGCAAAACAGGCGGGAGGTAACTTTATCCCAAAGCGGCGGTGTCTGGCCCAGTTCACGGGTAATAGCCGCGGCAGTCATATAAATGCGATGGGTGTATTTGTAATCTGATTCGCCGCCGACCTGACCGTGCGCCTGCGCCATTTCCGCCAGAATAAAACTGGCGATATCTCCGGCCAGCAGATCAACATCGGCACGGGCCATATCAGGTAGCCGGTTAAAACGGCGCATCAACTCCCATAGTATGCCGGCAGCAACCGCCGCGCCTTTATACTCTTCGGCGTTACTGGTTAGTAGGGTAAAGGTTCCTGTGTTCATATCGCCGAGACAATATTGCGCGTTAACTTTTTCAACGCGTGGCAATGTGCGCTCAACAAAGGTTTTTGCTAAGTACGCATTGGCACGAGCTGTACCGTAAGTTTTCTCCAGTTCACTGACGCGACGTTTAACATCAAGCTGTACCAGCACGGGCTGTTTTTCCAGTAGCTCCTGCGCGTGCAGCAGCGCCGCGATCAGCTGATCGCGGCGGCGGATTTCTTCATAGGTGGGGTATGGACTGGCGATGGCCTCCCGTGGCGCGTTCCACGGGTAGGCGTATTCCTGATGCATCAGAGGCCGCCGTGATAATGGCGGCTTTTAAGTTCAGCCACTTCCTGACATGTAACACAACGGATAACACCCGTTATGGCCTGGCGTCGTGCTGCCGGTATTTCGGCATCACAGTCATCACAAAAAAATGCGCTGACCTGTACCGGTCGGCGGATAACAGCGGCGATATTGCGCGCCAACATTTCTTCAGTGCGCTGCTGTACCAGATCCATAGTGTCAGCCATTAGTGCAGCTCCCGTGATTCGTTGTCGTAACGCTCGGCTTCGCGGCGGATCAGCTCAGCGGCTTCAACACCATTCAGTCCCTGTTGGTTGATATGCGTAGCCAGTTCAGCCAGGCGTTCAGAAACAACCTGTGCGCGGCCTTTACGCTCATCCATACGTGCGTTGTTCAATAACGCCGTTATGGTTTCCACATCTTCGTTATATTTATGGGTTTCAATATTTCGCATTTATCTATCTCCAGATTTCAGGCAAAAGAATGCCCGGCGGGTTTACGCCATTAATTTCTGTTGGGTTATTTATTCAGCTAAAAAGCTGTCTGCTATAGAAAACTGACGTGGCAGGATACGGCCCCAGCGCGCCATTTTGTTCATTGCTACGATGATCAGCTCGCGGCGGTTTTCGTCGAAATATTCAAATGGTTTGCCGACTTCATCTACCTTGAATGAGCCGGGCGCATCACGGTTCGCCAGAGTCATTACGCAAAACTTGAATTCTTCGTTTTGTCGGTTGAAATAGTTCAGTGCCGGATTGCTGTTGTTCTTTAGTAGCTGCCGCCACGTTTTCCGAAACTCGTCAAATGTCATTCTTTCGACTTTATCCACGCGCGCATGCACCAGACGAATTTCGGTAAAAGGTGCCGTTGCGTGTTTTTGTGGTACAGCGAGGGCTGCATTACTCACAGAAACCTCCGATAAAAACTTTCATGCGTTCGATAACGCTTTGAGGCCGGGTTGTCAGTTCATTCAATAGTTGCTGTTGACCGTGACATGGATGCCAGCGTTTACCGTTCTTACCTGTAATCCAGCCATGCCCGTGCGCTGGCAATTGGCTCTGACGCTTCAAAAGTGGTGCGACTGAAAAGGGCATAGTTACCTCAGCTCAGACCGATAGAAGCGCCGAGACCACTTACAGCATCGAGCGTAGAAGCCATCGTCGGGTTAGTATGGATACGAGCATGAACGGCCATTGCCGCCAGTGTCAGGCAACGAATACCTGAATTCACACTATCGACGAAAGCATTTTTGCGTGACTGCGTCATACGCTCGGTTGATACCGCGCCGGCAGCAACCTGACCAACAGCAGCTGTTGCATTCATCACATAAGACGCCAGCTTTTCCGCTGCCAGTTCGTTCACTGGTACTGAAGGCAAACAATGAAGCTGTGCCAGCAGGCCATCGACCAGTGTCGAGTCTTCAGTGATATCGGTAAGCTGCAAGATCTCAGTTAGCGTTAACTGGTGCGGCTGATCGGGATTCAGCTTGTTACGCAATACCTGTGGCTTCATCTCTACTTTGCCAGCAAGCTGGCTCAGGTTGTGGTTCTGCGCAAACTGCCGGCAGGCGTTATCGAGGTGAGGGTGTTTAGAGACCTGATAATCAAACATGATTCGAATCCTTGAAACTTGCAAAATCAAGTTAGCGTTTGATGTAACGACAGTTCATGGCGTGCTGCAGGTTTTTTTCACGCCATGCAGCAACGTTAATCAGAGCATTACCGTGTTTTTCCATCACGTCAGTACGCGTCTGGCCGGTCTTTTTGCATTCCACCGTGCGTTTAACGGTACTGGTTGGAGTAGGGGCGAGAAGTACGACGCCATTAGCAATCCACTTTTCTAACACGGACTTGCTAATGCCGTTCGCTGCGGCGAAATCTTCTTTGGACATGGTGGCGGAGGTGTTGAGCGCCAGTGCTTTTTCAACAGCAGTGTTAACCGCCGCACTAAGCGCAGGCATTAACGCAGCAGCAAGGTTAGCGATCAACTCTGGTGACCGGGGTATGTCAAAAGCGTTTCCACTGTTTGCATTTTCAGTATGCATAACGCAATATCTCCTTTGGTTCGTTTTGTTCTACGGTGTTTCATGTGGTGTGAGAACACTTTAGATCGTAAAGACGATTTGGTAAATGATTATTTGTCATTTTATGGTGTTCCTATGAATTCAGGGAAGGGCGGTAGCGTCGAAATTTTAGAAAGACTCATGTCTTCTTATGGCGTAAACACCCAGAAAGACCTTGCGGCGTCGCTTGATATTCCTGCTAATAACATAAGCGGCTGGACGCAACGAGATAGCGTACCGGGTAATGCCATCATTAAATGTGCATTGGATACCGGTGCTGACCTACAGTGGCTAGTTACTGGAGAGCTTGCAAAAGCAAATTTAGATAGCGTACCTAATAACCCTAAAGGAAAAGCTCTCTATGCCGAGATAACTTCAAACGGCGGCAAGCCAGTTTTGCGCCGCATCATGGATGCTTACGGCTTCACTCTGCAAAAACAGCTCTGCGAGCTGCTAGGTATCTCATCTGGTACGGTCAGCACTTGGGTACGCAGAAACTATTTCCCTGGCGATGTGGTGGTGACTTGTGCGCTTGATACCGGCGTGTCTTTGCAGTGGCTGGCGACAGGAAAGGGCGTACAGCCGGGCGAAAGTGCAAAAGAAAGTACTGCAACGGCTATTCCGCGTAAGAACCTTACAGCAGGTATGCTACAGGATGCAGGAAATTGGACTGTAGATTTGAGTTTTATTCCCTACACTCTTGGAAATCCAATATTTATTTCAAGTAATACAAAATCATGGATTGTTGACGCTAGTGTATCTGGAATTAGCAATGGTCGCTGGTTGCTAGGTATTGATAATAAATATGATATCTATGATGTTTCACTTTTACCTGGAAAAAAAATTAATGTAACTAGCAACGGCTCTAGTT
>NZ_JANION010000123.1:0-17579 GCF_024610815.1 Mixta sp. | reverse complement strand
GAAATGACGTGCAGGGATCTTTTCTCTGATGATACGGCTGCGGCAACAGGATGCGCGGGGGAGATTCGGAATTATTTTCTCTTTCCTGCTGCCGTTTCGCTGCCGGGTTTACTGCTTCGTCGATCGGGAACATCAGTCTTTCGCTAATGTTCATTCATTTATCGCCAGGCTTAGCCGCTGCGCCGTCTGGCTGACCGCGCTTTACTACCGGGCTGGGGAGAGGGCAGGATAAAAGAAAAGGGCGATGCTGTGCATCGCCCTTCGTTAACACGCGTTCGATCAGGAGCCGCTGTTGCCGTTAACCGACGGCGCGACAACGTCAGCAGGCTGCTGCGTCTGGTCCGGCGCAACGTTGCCGGCGCTTTGCGGCGCCACTGGCTGTACCGGCTGCGGCTGAACGATTTCCGGCTGGGCCGGTACCGGCGCGGCTTCAGCGACGCCGTTAATTTTCACCGGCATGCCTGAGCGCGCTTTCAGCGCCTGATCCACGACCGTCTGGTTTACGCTGGCGTCGGTCATCACTTTGCTGACCGCCGGCGTCAGCGTAATCGGCACTGGCGCGCGCGATTTAAACTGTTCTTCGGTAGTGGAGAGCGGGTTGTGGATCTCAACATAGCGCGAACCGTCCGGCTCGACCGAGGCTTTCACCGGCTGGTCGATAAACTGCACGCGGGTGCCGACCGGCACATTCTCATATAGCCATTTGATATCGTCCGCGCGCAGGCGTACACAGCCGTGGCTCACGCGCAGGCCTATGCCGAAGTTGGCGTTGGTGCCGTGAATAGCGTACAGGCGACCAATATAGAGCGCATAGAGACCCATCGGGTTATCCGGGCCCGCAGGGAAGACTTCCGGCAGCGTTTCACCGCGCGCGGCATACTCTTCATGCATCTTTTTGGTCGGCGTCCAGGTCGGGCCCGCTTTCTTACGCTGAACGGTGGTTGTCCAGTTAATCGGCGTATCTTTACCCAACTCACCAATACCGATAGGCAGAACCACAACGGTTTTGGTGCCTTTCGGGTAGTAGTACAGACGCATCTCCGCGCTGTTAATCACAATACCTTCACGCGGCGCGTCAGGCAGGATGAGCTGCTGAGGAATAATCAGCTTGGAACCCGGCTGCGGCAGATAAACATCAACGCCGGGGTTGGCTTCAAGCATATTGCTGAGGCCAATTTGATACTGGGCAGCAAAGGCTTCCAGCGGAAGTTTACTGTCCTGCGGGATGGTGATTTCCAGGTTTTCTCCGGTCAGACGGCTGTTGGCCGGCGGCAAAGGATAAACCACAGCAAGCACCTGCTGGCTGAATGCCACCAGTGCCACTGCCAGTGAAGCGATCGCGAAAAGGCTCTTTTTCATCTTATTTCAATAGTTTAATGCCATTGTATGGCTTGTTAGAGAGTCAACCCAGGTGCGGCCAGTGTGACCGGCTGCACATTATATGTGCATAAGCGCTGATTGTGGAACCAGGATTTTTCCTTACGGCAACATATTTACTTAACTCTATGTCATCTATACCTGTTTTGCCTCTCTCTGAGGCATTTTTTTGCCTCACGGCTGCCACTGCGGATCGTCGCCGTCCAGCTTGCGATTCAGGAAAAAAGCGGCGCTGATTAACGCCAGATGGCTAAGCGCCTGGGGGAAATTACCCAGCGCGAAGCCGTGAAAATCGAACTCCTCGGCGTAGAGGCCCAGCGGATTGGCGTAGCTCAGCAGCTTTTCAAATTCAAAATGCGCCTCTTCCACCCGTCCGGCGCGCGCCAGACACTCTACATACCAGAACGAGCAGGCGACAAAAGAACCTTCGCGGCCGTCGAGCGCGTCAGCGGGCGTCTCTTCGCGATCGTAGCGCCAGACCATGCCGTCGCGCACCAGCTTCGCCTTGATGGCGTCCAGCGTCGCCAGCCAGTCGGGATCGGTGGCGCCGACAAAGCGTACCAGCGGCATCAGCAGCATCGAGGCGTCGAGCGATTTACCGTGGCGCGTCGAAGTAAAGTGGCCCAGCTCCGCGCTCCAGAAGTTTTGCCAGATATCTTCACGGATGGCGCTGCGCGTTTTATCCCACTGTTCATAGGGCATCGCCAGCGAGCGTTTGATGCCCAGGCGCAGCGCGCGATCGAGCGCCACCCAGCACATCAGACGCGAGTGGAGAAAATGCTGCGGCTCGCCGCGCATCTCCCATATCCCGGCGTCCGGCTCCTGCCAGTGTTCGCACAGATAGTTGATGGTGCTGCAAACGTTGCGCCAGCCGCGTTCCGAGATCGCTTCGCCATATTTGTTGGAGAGATAAACCGCATCCATCAGTTCGCCATAAATATCCAGCTGCGTCTGCCGCCAGGCGTCGTTGCCGATGCGTACCGGACGCGAATCGCCGTAGCCGGCAAGGTGCGGCAGCGCGCTTTCATGCAGCTCGACGCCGCTGTCGAGGCGGTACATTACCTGCAGGCGGTGGCGCTCGTGATGGCTGTTCTCCACGCAGTGGGCTACCCAGTGGGTAAAGCGTTTGGCTTCGTCGACATAGCCGAGGCGCATCAGCGCATAGACGCTGAACGAGGCGTCGCGGATCCAGGAGGCGCGGTAGTCCCAGTTGCGCTCGCCGCCCAACTCCTCCGGCAGGCCGAAAGTCGCGGCGGCGGCGATGGAGCCGTGTTGCCATGAAGTGAGCAGCTTCAGCGCCAGCGAGGAGCGTTTCACCATCTCCTGCCAGCGTCCGCGCCAGTTGCTCTGGCGACACCAGTTGCGCCAGTAGCGCAGCGTTTCCTGAAAGCAGATGTCGGTATGCAGGTTGTCCAGCTTGTCATCCTGCGCGCAGCCGAAAATAAATTCGACATGTTCGCCGGTTTGCAGCGTGAAGCTGGCCACCGCCGCGTGACGATCGATCTGTAGCGGCACGGTGGCGGTCAGGCGCAGCGTCGGCTGACCGTCAGCGCTGAACAGCGCCGCCTCATCCTGCAGGCGCGCTTTGGTGGTTGCGCGCGCATAGTCGTGCACCGGCGCGCAGCGCATCGTGAAGCGTCCCTCGCCGCGCACCATCTTTAGCCGCCGGATAATGCGCGGTTTGGTGTCGTCACGCTCGCAGATCGGCATGTAGTCGGTGATCTCCGCCACGCCGTCGGCAGAGAGCCAGCGCGTCTGCAAAATATTGGTGTCGGGCAGATAGAGCTGCTGACGTCGGCACGCTTTCCAGTCCGGCGTCAGGCTGAATACGCCCGCTTCGTCGCTGTCCAGCAGAGCGGTGAACACCGACGGGCTGTCGAGGTTAGGCCAGCAGAAATAGTCGATAGCGCCGTCGTCCGCCACCAGCGCGCAGGTGCGCAGATCGCCAATAACGCCGTGATTATGGATAGGTCGTTTTACCTGGGCCATGCCGTTCCCCGATTGCGTTGCCTGAGCCTTTACTATAGACAAGCCCGGGTCAACACGGCGGCGCGGGTGAATGCAGCGTCTATACTTGCTGTTTATTTCATCAGCGCAACAGAGGAGTAACGCTATGCCGACAACCAAAGTCGCCGTGGTGACCGCATCAGATTCAGGCATTGGCAAAGCGAGCGCCATCATGCTGGCGGAGCAGGGTTATGATATTGGCATCACCTGGCGTTCCGACGAGAGCGGCGCGCAGGAGACGGCAGATGAGGTGCGCAAGCTGGGACGCCGCGCCGAGATGGTACAGCTGGAGCTTTCCGATCCGCAGCAGGGCGGCAAGTCGCTGGAAACGCTGATTGAGAAGCTGGGGCGCATCGATGCGCTGGTGAATAATGCCGGTACTAACGTTAAGGCCGACTTTCTCGATATCAAATTTGAAGACTGGCGCCAGGTCTTTACCGTTGACGTCGACGGCGCGCTGATTTGCAGCCAGATCGCCGCGCGACAGATGGTGAAGCAGGGCGAGGGCGGACGCATCATCAATATCACCTCGGTGCATGAGCATACGCCGCTGCCTGGATCGGTCGCCTATACCGCTGCCAAACATGCGCTGGGCGGCCTGACCAAAGCGATGGCGCTCAGCCTGCTGCCGCACAATATTCTGGTCAACGCGGTCGCGCCCGGCGCCATCGCCACGCCGATGAATAATATGGAGAATGCCGACGCTCACCGCATTCCGCTGCCGCACGTTCCCGCCGGACGGCCCGGCGATACGCGCGAAATCGCCAGCATGGTCGCCTGGCTCTGCTCGGAATGGTCCAGCTATACTACCGGCCAGTCCTTTATCATCGATGGCGGCTTTATGCTCGCCAATCCACAGTTCGCGGCGGCGCAGGCCTCGGAAACGTAACTCTCCGACGCGCGTGTTTCAGGCGTCAGGCGCATGTCGCCTGACGCTTGCTCCGCGTCTCGCCTGCACACAGGGAATCGCGTTCCCCTGATCTCCCGTTTTGCTTTTCCGTTCCGCTTTCTTCCGCGCTATCATGCGCGGCAAAACAGAGAAGGAAGCGTTTATGTCCACGGAAACTCCACTGCTGGCGGTAAAGGACGTCAGCTATCGGCTGGCGGAGAAAAGCCTGCTGGCCCCCATTTCGTTTACGCTGCACCGGCAAGAGTTCGCCTGGCTGACCGGTCCTTCCGGCAGCGGTAAAACCACCTTATTGAAAATCATCGCCTCGCTGCTGACGCCCACCGGCGGCAGCGTTACGCTGAACGGCAAAAGCAGCGACGATCTGGGGCCGGAGGCCTGGCGTCGGCAGGTCTCCTACTGCTTTCAGACGCCGCAGCTGTTTGGCGATACCGTCTACGACAACCTGGCGTTTCCCTGGCAGATCCGTCAGCGGCAGCCGGAAAAGCAGGCGCTGTGCGACCAGCTGGCGCAGCTGAATCTGGCGCCCGATCTGCTGGATAAACCGATCGACGCGCTTTCCGGCGGCGAGCGTCAGCGGGTGGCGCTGCTGCGCAATCTCCAGTTTCCGCCTGCGCTGCTGCTGCTGGATGAAGTCACCAGCGCGCTCGACGCGGAGAACAAAGCGCAGGTCAAAACGCTGATTCAGCAGATGGCGCGGCAGCATGGCATGAGCGTGCTCTGGATCAGTCACGACGCGCAGGAGACCGCTGACGGCGCGCGCGTTATCTCCCTGGGATTAAATACGGAGGCGGCGCAATGAACCATCCCGCGATCGATAATACCTCGCTGGCGCTCGCCTGCCTGCTGGTGCTGGTGGCGCTGTTCGTCAGCCAGAAAGAGAAGCTGGGGCTGCACAAGGATATTTTGTGGAGCGTCACCCGCGCGGTGGTGCAGCTCACCCTCGTCGGTTACGTACTGCACTACCTGTTTGATTTTAATAACCGCTGGCTGACGCTGCTGATGGTGCTGTTTATCTGCGTCAACGCGGCGCTGAACGCGCGTAAGCGCAGCAAACGAATCGGCAACGCCTTCTGGATTTCGCTGGCGGCGATCGGCGTCGGCACTGGCCTGACGCTGACTATTCTGGTGCTGAGCGGCGCCATCGCCTTTGTACCGATGCAGGTGATCCCGATTTCCGGCATGATCGCCGGCAACGCGATGGTGGCGGTAGGGCTCTGCTTTACCCAGCTGAACCAGCGTTTCGCCGATAACCGGCAAAAAGTAGAGGAGATGCTCAGCCTCGGCGCGTCGGTGAAGCGCGCCTCGGCGACGCTGGTGCGCGACAGCATTCGCGCCGCGATGATCCCGACGGTCGACGCGGCGAAAACCGTCGGGCTGGTCAGCCTGCCGGGAATGATGTCGGGGCTGATTTTCGCCGGTATCGATCCGATGCAGGCGATTAAGTTTCAGATTATGGTGACCTTTATGCTGCTCGGCACCGCAGCGATCTCCACCATTATCGCCGCCTGGCTCGGTTACCGCCGCTTCTTTAACGCGCGCGCCCAGCTGCGTTTTTAGTCATTATGGCGTCGGCTCGACCAGTGGCGGAACGCCATGCGCAGCAGCAGGACAAGCAGCGCCGCGCCCACCAGCCACAGCAGGTGCTTGAGGTGATGATCGAGCCGGTGCAGCCAGGGCGCGATCATCTCGCCGGCGAAATAGCCGAGCGTAACGAAGATGACCGCCCAGAGAAACGCACCGATGGCGTTGAAAATCAGAAATTTCATCGGACGCAGGCGGCTGGCGCCGATGATAATCGGGCCGATGGTGCGAAAGCCGTACATAAAGCGCACCCCGATAATAAACAGCACCGGATGACGGCGGATCATGCTGTTGGCGCGCTTCAGCTTGCCCTGATGCTTCTTGAAGCGACGCAGAATACGGGTGCCGAAGCGTCGTCCGATCCAGAACAGCAGCTGATCGCCTAAAAAGCCGCCGAGCGCCACCGCCAGCACCACGCCGCTGTAGCGCAGCAGCTTCTCATGGGCGATCACGCCGCCCAGCAACGCGAAAGTCTCTCCTTCGGCAATACAGCCAATCACCACCGCCAGATAGCCATACTGTTCGATTAATTGGTTGATATCAAAATGCAAAATTCACCATCCCTTTTCTTTTAGCGTCTGGGTAAGTGTATACGTCGTTAACACCTTCATCACAAAAAAGCGCGGCGCATTGAAAAGGCATTGAGCTGTTGGTGAAAAAATAAGCAGGCGAATTATACTTGAGGAAAAGCCGCCGCGGGCGGCCAGAGGAAGTGGAGGGGCAAGCGATGAACCATGTCTGGGGTCTGCTGGCGCATCCCGATCGGGAAATGCGCGATATCAAACGGGAAAACGAAACGGTTTCCCATCATTACACGCACCATGTGCTGCTGATGGCGGCGATTCCGGTAATCTGCGCGCTGATCGGCACCACGCAGCTAGGGTGGCGGCTGGGCGCCGGGCGCACCGTGCCGCTGGATCTCTCCACCGGACTGATGCTGGCGGTGCTGTTCTATCTGGTGATTTTAGGCGGCGTGGCGGTGATGGGGCGAGTGATTCACTGGATGGCGCGCGACTATCCGCAGCGACCCAGCATCCAGCGCTGTACGGTGTTCGCCGGTTATGTCGCCACGCCGCTGTTCCTGAGCGGGATCGTCGCGCTCTATCCGCTGGTCTGGCTTTGCGTGCTGGTCGGCGCGCTGGCGCTGGCCTACACCGGCTACCTGCTCTATGTCGGCATTCCTGAGCTGCTGAACATCGACCGCGACGAGAGTCTGCGCTTCTCCGGCTCGACGCTGGCGATCGGCATTTTGCTGTTTGAGGTGCTGCTGGCGCTGACGGTGCTGCTGTGGGGTTATGGCTACCGACTGGGCTGAATCATCGCCGCCGTTGCCTGCGACGGCGGCTGTTTACGCCCGGAAACGAATCTTCGATAGGAATTTACTGAGTCGCCAGCGTATTATGCTGCCTGCCAGCCGCCGCACATGCCTGTTTCCGCGACGGCAGCCTGTGTTGCACACAGCGCGCAATCCTATTGGTAAGTTGTTAAACGATGCCCGCAAAATTTCGTTATTCGTTGTTGAGCCTGGCTTTTCTTTTTTCCGCGCAGGGTTTGACCGGCCAGGCGCTGGCCGCGTCGCCGTTAAATACGCCTGCGCCGCTCTCCCAGCCGCAAATCGCCTCCGGCAGCGCGATGATCGTCGATCTGAACACCAATAAAGTGCTGTACGCCAGCCATCCCGACCGGGTCAGGCCGATCGCCTCCATCACCAAGCTGATGACGGCGATGGTGGTGCTTGATGCGCACCTGCCGATGGATGAGATGCTGAAAGTCGATATCAGCCATACGGCGGAAATGCGCGGCGTCTTCTCTCGCGTACGCCTGAACAGCGAAATCAGCCGTAAAAATATGCTGCTGCTGGCGCTGATGTCCTCTGAAAACCGCGCCGCCGCCAGCCTGGCGCATCACTATCCGGGCGGCTACGACGCCTTTATCCGCGCGATGAACGCCAAAGCGCGCGCGCTGGGCATGACCAACACCCACTACGTTGAGCCGACCGGTCTGTCGATCCATAACGTATCGACCGCCCGCGATCTGACGAAGCTGTTGATCGCCACCAAACGCTATCCGCTGCTGGGGCAGCTCAGCACCACGCATGAGGATATGGCGCGCTTTAGCAACCCTGACTACGTCCTGCCTTTCCGCAACACCAACCATCTGGTCTATAAGCCGGACTGGCAGATCCAGCTGACTAAAACGGGCTTCACCAATCAGGCGGGACATTGCCTGGTGATGCGCACGGTGATCAAGCAGCGTCCGGTGGCGCTGGTGGTGCTGGACGCCTTCGGCAAATATACCCACTTCGCCGACGCCAAACGCCTGCGCGACTGGCTGGAAACCGGCAAGTCCGCGCCGGTGCCGGCGGCGGCGCTGGCCTACCGAAAACAGAAATCATCGCAGACCGCCAGCAACCAAAGCGCGGACGACAGCGCGGTGGAATAAGCCTGTTACTCCTCCGCCCGCGTGGCGGAGGAGAGCGCGCGCTGCATAATCAGCGTGTCGCGCCACTCTCCGCATTTAAATCCCACTTCGCGCAGCACGCCAACCTCACGAAATCCCAGCTTCAGATGCAGCTTCAGCGATCCGCCGTTTTGCCTGCCGTTGCCGACGACCGCCAGCATTTGCCGCCACGGTCCCTGTTCGCAGCGGGCGATCAGCGCCGCAAGCAGGGCGCTGCCGATGCCGCGTCCGCCGAGTTCGTGCCGCAGATAGATCGACTCCTCGATGGTAAAGCGATAAGCGGGGCGCGGCCGATACGGGGCGGCGTAACAGTAGCCGATGACGCGGCCCGCCTGTTCCGCCACCAGCCAGGGCATTTCCAGCGACTGTGTTTTTAACAGACGCGCCCGCATCTCCGCTTCATCGGGCGGCGTCTCCTCAAAAGAGGCGCAGCCGTACAGCACATGCCAGGCGTAAATTTCATGCATAGCAGCGACATCGGCGGTGCAGGCATCGCGGATCAGCAGCGGTTCGGCGGGGAGAGACATAGCACCTCATTTGGCGAGAGAAAAACCTTACTCTGACACAGCGGCGCGGCGCTGAGTCATAACAAATTCTTATTGTTAGAGGAGGAATTTTCTTACCGCTTTCCTATAGTGAAGCGTTGGGCAAAAGCATACACTGGCGCGCGATTGCGGCGAGGCCGCAGAACTAAAACAGAGTGGAACGACGTTCGATGTCAAAGTGGTTACGATTTATGCGGGCGAGCCTGCTGGCGCTGTTGACGCTGGCGCCGCTTTACCTTTATGCGGCGGACGGCGGCGATGACCAGCCGATCGCAACGGAAGAAGAAGCCCCGATCAAGGTTAATGCAGCGGTCGAGCTGCCGAAGATGCAGAAGATCCTCGACAAAATCAAAGGCCAGGTCTCCGGCGAAACCAATGACGCGCAGCTGTCGCAGCTGAACGACATGGCGCTGGAGCTGTCGGGCAACGCCGATACGCTGGGACAGGCGCTGATTCCACAGCGTCAGCAGCTGCTGGCGCAGCTGGCAGTGCTGGGACCGGCGCCGAAAGCGGACAGCGGCGTGAAAGAGACGCCGGAGGTGACGCGCAAGCGCAACACGCTGGAAAATCAAAAAGCGAAGCTGGACGAACAGATTAAACAGGCGGAGGCGATCAAAGGCGGGGCGCTCAACCTCAGCGCGCAGATTGTCAACCTGCGGCGCGACAACCTGAAAACCCAGCTGGCGCTTAACTCCGGCAGTATTTTCGGGCCGCGCTTCTGGGCGCCGCTGTTCGGCGCGCAGCAGATGGACGGCGATAAGCTGGCTAACTTCCGCGACGAGCTGGTGGATACCGCCGCGCTCGCCTGGGAACCGGGCTGGCGTCTCGGCACGCTGCTCTGGCTGGCGGCGGCTGTGGCTATCGCCACGCTGGGACGGCGCTACGGCGAAGAGTTTCTCGCCTGGATCAGCATTCACCAGCTGCCGGAAGGGCGGCTGCGCCGCAGCTTCCTCGCCGCGGCGATCGCGCTGACCACGCTGGCGGCGGTGGTGCTGGCATTTAACTTTATCGACCAGGCGTTCACCCGCCGCGCCGAGGTCTCTGACGACGTGCAGGATTTTGTCGATCGGCTGGTGCAGCTCAGCGTGTTCTGCGGTCTGATCGCCGGGCTGGGGCGCGCGTTTCTCTCCACGCGTCGCCCGTCCTGGCGATTGCCGGCGATCTCTAACGAAGTGGCGCAGGCGCTGAAGCCATTCCCGCCGCTGACCGCTACGCTGGTGTTTATCTTCCAGACGGTTGAGGCGCTGAACAGCAGCGTCGGCACCAGCGTCGGCACCACCATTCTGGCGAACGGCATGACCGCGCTGCTGGTGGGCGCCACTGCGCTCTCCATCAGCTTCCGCTCCAGCCGCGTGCGCCGTCGTATGGTGCAGGAAGGGCAGGCGCCGGAGGCGAAATCGACGCTGGTCGGCCTGATCCAGATGGCGATCACCCTGGTCGGTCTGGGAATTTTACTGTCGCTGATTATCGGTTACGTCACGCTGGCGCGCTTCCTTAGCTATGAACTGGTCTGGATCGGCATCGTCTGCGGCGCTTTCTACTTCCTCAGCCATCTGGTGGTCGACGGCTGCGAAACGCTGCTGTCGGTCAGCAACCCGACCGGCAAGCGCATCCAGTCCTCGCTGAATATCGACGAACGTCATCTGTCGCAGGCGGCGGCGCTGCTGTCGGCATTGGGCAAAACCATTCTGCTGCTGTTCGCGGCGGTGGCGGTGCTGAACGGCACCTTCGGCACCTCGACGCCGATTGAACTGCTGCAAAAAGCGGTAGAGTTCTGGGGCGGCAAGGGACTGGAATCGCTCAATATCGTGCCTGCTCATCTGGTGAACGCGCTGCTCTGCATGGCGATCGGCATTTACGTGCTGCGTTCGGTGCGCCGCTGGCTGGATAACGATTTCCTGCCGAAAACCACCATGGATACCGGCATGCGCGTCTCGCTGGTGACGCTGTTCAGCAATATCGGCTATGTGCTGGTGATCCTGCTGACGCTCTCCACCATGGGGGTGCAGTGGAACAAGCTGGCGTGGATCGTCAGCGCGCTGTCGGTCGGTATCGGTTTCGGCTTACAGGAGATTGTGAAGAACTTTATCTCCGGCCTGATTCTGCTGACCGAGCGTCCGGTGAAGGTGGGCGACCTGGTGAGTATCAGCGGCATCGAAGGGGATATCCGCCGCATCAACGTGCGCGCCACCGAGATCCAGCTCGGCGATAAATCCACGGTGATCGTGCCGAACTCGCAGCTGATTTCGCAGAACGTGCGTAACGCTACTATGGGCAACGCGCAGGGCGTGGTGACCATTACGCTGACCTTCCCGCTGGATATCGATCCGGTGCAGGTGCGTGAAATTCTGCTGGGGGTTTACCGTGAAAATGAGCGCATTCTCGACACGCCGGAACCGTCGGTGAGCTTTAAGGATCTGACGCCGCAGGGCATCGTGCTGAGCGTCACCGGCAACGTGGCGACCCAGCGCCAGATCGCCGGCGCGAAAAGCGATCTGCTGTTCGATATTCTGACGCGCCTGCGTAAAGAGGGCATCGTGCTGTCGCGTCCGCAGACGATGATTATCGAGCAGAAGAATGGCGAAATGGTGGTGAAAGCGCCGCCGCAGCCGTAAACGCACAGGCCGCCTTTTGCGGTAAAAAGGCGGCCTGAACAACTCAGCCCGCGTGACGATCCTGCCCGCAGCCGCAGTCGGCCCAGTGCTTGCGCTTGCTGGTTTTGCCGATGCCGGGGTTAAAGCTGTTAGTCGGATCGAGCTGCTGATAAAACGCCTTCATCTGCGGCTTCGCCTGGTAAAGATGGCCGACGTTATGCTCCGCCGGATACTCCGCGCCGCGCTGGTTAAGGATCTCCAGCATTCTCTCTTTCAGCGCATGCGCGTCCACGCCTTTCTTCACGATGTAATCCTGATGGAACACGTGGCACATAAAGTGACCGTAATAGAGGCGGTGCACCAGCTTATCGTCAAACTCCGGCGGCAGCTTTTCAAACCAGTCGCGGTCGTTGCGCCGCAGCGCGATATCCAGCGCCAGAATATCCTCTACCTCATCGTGATGCGCCGCATGGTATCGCACCGCGGCGCCCGCGGCGGCGAAGCGATGCAGAAAGGCTTTCGAGCCTTCTTCGTCGGTGCACTCGAAGTAGTCGCCGCCGCCTTCGCGGAAAAAATCCTTCAGGAACTGACGCGCCTCTTCCACGCCGTCGCCGGACATTTTCAGCATCAGGTGATGCTCGTAGCGATCGCGCCAAGTTTTCATCTTTTTCGGCAGATGGGTCGGGAAAACCGCGCTCAGCTTTTGCAGCATCCTATCGGTAAAGTGCGGGCGGAACAGCGGAATATGGCTCAGCATCGCGTCGATGCGCCCCTTTAGGGTGAAGAAGCGCGGCATTTTATCGGTGCCGAGCTTATCGATCATAATAAAGGTGTCTTTGCCGTACTTCTCCGCGATGTCATACATATCGCGGTGCATATATTCGCCCGCCACCGGCAGGTTATGGAAATGGGCGAGGATATGGCGGCGGATATCCTCCAGCGCCGAGGTATCGTTGGTGCCGATATAGAACACCTGCTGTTTCTTTTCCGCCTCGAAGGTATCCAGGCGCACGGCGAACACCGCCAGCTTGCCGGCGCAGCCGGAAGCTTCATACAGACGGCTGGCGTCGGCGTTAAAGCGCGACGGCGTGTCCGCTTCCACATCGCGCACGCGCTCGACGTAGTTATGATCGGACGCCTGGCGCGCGTCGTGGCGCACGTCGCTCTCGCGCCAGGTTTCATCATCCAGTCGGCCAAGGATCTGCTCCGGCGTGCTGCCCAGCTCAATGCCGAGATGGTTCACCAGCTTCAACTGCCCCTGTGCATCCAGCTGGGCGTAAAGCGCCATTTCGGTGTAGGCGGGGCCGCGCTTCACCAGCGCGCCGCCGGAGTTATTGCAGACGCCGCCGAGAATCGAGGCGCCGATGCAGGAGGAGCCGATCACCGAATGCGGCTCGCGGCCCAGCGGCTTGAGCATTTTTTCCAGCTGAAACAGCGTGCTGCCCGGCAGCGCCAGCACCTGCTTGCCCTTATCGAGCAGATAAATACGGTCCATTCGCAGGGTGCTGATAATAATAATGTCGCGATCGTAATCGTTGCCGTTAGGCGTCGATCCTTCGGTCAGGCCGGTATTGGCCGCCTGCATCAGAATGATTTTATCCGCGGCCACCGCCGCTTTCAGCACGCGCCACAGCTCCAGCAGCGTGCCGGGGAACACCACCGCCAGGGCGTCGCCCTGGCCGGAGCGGAAGCCTTTGCGATAGCGTTCGGTTTTACGGGGATCGGTCAGTAGATGGCTGCCGCCGACGATGCGACGCAGTTCATTAATCAGGGTTTGACTGGCGGGGTTAGGGTTAGGGTGCATGTCCATTGTCCTGTTATGTGTGACGATTTTACTGTAGCAGCTCAGGCGGAAAAGCGTCCGCCTGGAAAACTACCTGCTATTCTCATCCTGTGGCACACTGTGGCTATCTTATTGCTATAGCACCATAAAACCTGTCCTGCGTTTTTGTTGAGAGCCCAATCTGATGAAATGGATTTACTCCCTGAGCCTTGCTGTTTCCCTGGCGGTGCAGCCCGCCTTTGCTGACGATATGTTTGGCCCGCATCGCCTGACGCCTGAGGCGCGCGACGCCTTCGTTACCGATCTGCTGGCGAAAATGACGCTTGATGAAAAAATCGGTCAGCTGCGGCTGATCAGCGTCGGGCCGGATAACTCGAAAGACGCGATTCGCGAGATGATCAAAAACGGCCAGGTCGGTGCGATTTTCAACACCGTCACGCGTCCCGATATCCGCGCGATGCAGGATCAGGTGATGCAGCTCAGCCGCCTGAAAATTCCGCTGTTCTTCGCCTATGACGTGGTGCACGGACAGCGCACGATTTTCCCGATCCCGTTAGGGCTGGCCTCCAGCTGGGATACCGAGGCGGTGGCGCGCGTAGGGCGCGTCTCGGCGTATGAAGCGGCGGACGACGGCCTGAATATGACCTGGGCGCCGATGGTGGACGTGACGCGCGAACCGCGCTGGGGCCGTGGTTCGGAAGGCTTCGGCGAAGACACTTATCTGACGGCGACGATGGGCAGCGCCATGGTGAAGGCGATGCAGGGCAAAAGCCCGGCCGACCGCTATGCGCTGATGACCAGCGTCAAGCACTTCGCGCTCTACGGCGCCATCGAAGGCGGACGCGACTACAACACTGTCGACATGAGTCCGCAGCGCATGTTTCAGGACTATATGCCGCCGTACAAAGCGTCGCTGGATGCGGGCAGCGGCGGGGTGATGGTCTCTCTGAACGCCATTAACGGCGTGCCGGCCACCGCCAACAGCTGGCTGCTGAAGGATCTGCTGCGCGATGAGTGGAAATTCAAAGGCATCACCATCAGCGATCACGGCGCGATTAAAGAGCTGATTAAGCACGGCGTCGCCAGCGATCCGCAGGATGCGGTGCGCTTGGCGCTGAAGTCCGGCATCGATATGAGCATGGGCGACGAATACTACAGCAAATATCTGCCGGGGCTGGTGAAGCGCGGCGTGGTGAGCGAGGCGGAGATTGACGACGCGGCGCGTCACGTGCTGAACGTGAAGTACGATATGGGGCTGTTTAACGATCCTTACAGCCATCTGGGGCCGAAGGAGAGCGATCCGGCGGACACCAATGCGGAAAGCCGCCTGCACCGTGAAGACGCGCGCGACGTGGCGCGTAAAAGTATGGTGCTGCTGAAAAACCGTCTGGAGACGCTGCCGCTGAAGAAAGCAGGCACCATTGCGCTGATCGGCCCGCTGGCGGACAGCCAGCGCGATATCATGGGCAGCTGGTCGGCGGCGGGCGTGGCGAAGCAGTCGGTCACGCTGTTGCAGGGCATGAAAAACGCCACCGAGGGCAAGGCGACGCTGCTGTACGCCAAAGGCGCGAACATCACCGATCATAAAGGGATTCAGGCTTTCCTTAATCTCTATGAGCAGGCGGTAAGCGTCGACAGCCGCACGCCGCAGCAGATGATCGATGAAGCGGTCGCCACGGCGCAGAAGGCGGATGTGATCGTCGCGGCGGTGGGCGAGGCGCAGGGCATGGCGCATGAGGCCTCCAGCCGCACCGATCTGACCCTGCCGGAGAGCCAGCAGAAGCTGCTGGCGGCGCTGAAAGCTACCGGTAAACCGCTGGTGCTGGTGTTGATGAACGGTCGCCCGCTGGCGCTGACGCATGAGTATCAGCAGGCGGACGCGATGCTGGAGACCTGGTTCAGCGGCACAGAAGGGGGCAACGCCATCGCCGACGTGCTGTTCGGCGACTATAACCCTTCCGGCAAGCTGCCGATCTCCTTCCCGCGTTCGGTAGGACAGATCCCCATCTATTACAACCATCTGCCGACCGGCCGTCCCTATAACTCAGCCAAACCGAACAAGTACACGTCGCATTACTATGACGCCGTCAACGGGCCGCTGTTCCCCTTCGGCTACGGCCTGAGCTACACCACCTTCAGCGTGTCGCCGGTGAAAATGTCCTCAGCGACGATGCCGCGCAACGGCAAAATAGAGGCGAGCGTGACGGTGACGAACACTGGCAAACGCGACGGCGCGACGGTGGTGCAGCTTTATCTTAACGATGAGGTCGCCAGCGTCAGTCGTCCGGTGAAAGAGCTGAAAGGCTTCCAGCGCATTATGCTGAAGGCGGGCGAATCGCAAACCGTGCGTTTCCCGATTGATGTCGACGCGCTGAAGTTCTGGAATCAGAAGATGCAGCAGGTGGCGGAACCGGGCAAATTCAAGGTGATGATCGGCCTGGATTCGGCCAGAACGCAGGACGCGGAATTTACCTACCTGTAAGCGGGTAACATAAGCAACCGACCGGCGCCGAGCCGGTCGTTTTTTTATATCAATCGTTCCGCAACGCTGATATTGAACTGCATCACGTTAATCGTCACCGGGGCCGATTAGTATCAAATGCTCCGATATGAGAAAGGAATCTCAACGCTATGCCTTTAAAAGGAACGTTTATTATCAACGATGCCGATTTTTGTCCTTTGCTTATTTACGGCGTAGGTACCTTTATGGCCTGGTCAGGTAAAGATCAATACCGTAATCGTGCATGTTGTACAGGAATACCTGATACAGGTCCCCTACCTGCTGGAATTTATCATATCGTTAAGCGCCCTTCAGGAGGCTGGAAAGGGGTTATTCGCACCGATTTACGAGATTTTTACTCGTGGTAGACATCGACTCCTGTTATTAAATATGAATGGTTTGCTTTATACCGCGCCGATGGGAAAATTGATGATTATACGTGGATTAACGGTGTTAAAAGAGGCAATTTTCGCCTGCATCCGGCGGGTCCTATGGGCGTTTCATTAGGGTGTATTACTTTGCAGCATCGTACCGATTTTATAGCGATTCGCCACGCGCTGCTTTCAACTCCGCAAATAAAACTGGCCAACGGTCTACAATCATACGGAACGATTGAGGTAATACTTAATGGCAAAGAAACGTGTTCCAACGGGCTTTAAAATTTTGCTGGGCGTTGGGATATATATTTTCTCTTTTTTGCTGGCGCGTCCTTCTGCGCCTGCTACACCAGGAGAATACGCTTTTTGGAACAGAGCGGCCAGCCTGTTCGGCGAGCAGGATATTGATGGGTTTGTTGGAATCGCGTTGCTGACCGGCTGCACAATTATTACTATTATCGGTTACCAGATAGCTATCCGTTTAATAGAACGGAAAATGAATAAGCTGGAATCGATAAATCACCGCTGAATCTGTCATTTTTTTATGTTAGCTAACACTGCCTGCTAACCAGTTCCGGCATAGTAAAAGGCCAGAACTATTTCTTATTAATCGTGAGAAGTTTCCCCTGCGGCGCAATTAAAAACCGGCCTGTTTTTACCGGTCGGTTTATTATGCATAAGCGTCCAGGTAATAGTGCAGGTAATCTACTTACCGCCCGCCAGATCGATAAAGTTGCCGGTGACATAGGAGGCTTCCTCCGACAGCAGCCAGGCGATCGCCTCGGCGACTTCTTCAGGCTGACCGCCGCGCTTCATCGGCAGATTCTCTTTCACCCGATCCACCCGTCCCGGTTCGCCGCCGTCGGCGTGCATGTCGGTATAAATCAGTCCGGGCCTGACGGCGTTAACGCGAATGCCCTGCGCCGCCACCTCCAGCGCCAGCCCGATAGTCAGCGTATCCACCGCGCCTTTAGAGGCCGCATAGTCAATATATTCATGGGGCGCGCCGAGGCGCGAGGCGGCGGAGGAGACGTTGACGATAGCGCCGCCCTGACCGCCATGCCGCAGCGCCATGCGCTTGACCGCCTCGCGCGCGCAGATAAAGCTGCCGCCGACGTTGGTGGCGAAAATCGCGGCGATGCGCCGCGCATCCAGCTGCTCGATGCTCGCCTGCTGCTTAAGAATGCCGGCGTTATTCACCAGCCCGGTCAGCGTGCCGAGATCGCGATCGATCTGCCGGAACAGCGCCACGACCTGCTCCTCATTGGCGATATCCGCCTGCACCGCGATCGCCTTGCCGCCGCCGCGTCGAATCATATCGACCACTTCTTCGGCGCGCGCCTGCTGCGAACGATAATTGATGCACAATGCATGGCCTTTCGCCGCCAGCGTCAACGCGGTCGCCCGCCCAATGCCGCGGCTGCCGCCGGTGATTAAGGTAATAT
>NZ_JANION010000118.1:0-22814 GCF_024610815.1 Mixta sp. | reverse complement strand
CGTTCAGAGATGGATTGACGACGCCTTTACGCAGCGGCCTTCGCCCTGCTGACGGCAGCGGGGCGGCTTTTAAGCCCCTGCTGCTGTTAACAGCCTGACGGCGCCGGTCATCCGAGGGGCGGGCCAACGGCGGAACGGCATAAATCCGTCCTGGCGCCTCCGCCCTGCTGACGACAGCGGAGCGGTTGTAGGCAGGGCATTCACTCAGCTAGCCCGCCGCTTTTTCGCCCGCTTTCACCTGCTGCCAGGCGGCTTCCATCTGATCCAGCGTGGCGTCGCTCATGTTCATGCCCTGCGCGGCAATAATCTGTTCGACCTGCCGGAAACGGCGTTCGAATTTCACGTTCGCCTTTTGTAACGCCGTCTCCGCTTTGGTGCCGAGATGGCGCGCCAGATTGACGGTCGCGAACAGCAAATCGCCGACCTCTTCCTCCAGCTTCGCCTCATCCACCACCGCCTGCTGCGCCTCGTGCATCACCTCATCGATCTCTTCATGCACCTTGTCCACGACCGGCCCCAGCGTCGTCCAGTCAAAGCCGACGCTGCGGCAGCGCTTCTGGATTTTCTGCGCGCGCATCAACGCAGGCAGCGCCTGAGGAATATCATCCAGCGCCGAATGCTGCGCTTTCTCCGCCCGCTCCTGCTGCTTAATCTGCTCCCAGTTATGTAGCACCTCTTCGCTATCCTTCACCTGCGCATTGGCGAAAATATGGGGATGACGGCGCTCAAGCTTATCGGCGATGCCGTGACAAATGTCGTCGAAGGTAAAACGGCCTTCCTCGCGCGCTATCTGCGCATAAAACACCACCTGAAACAGCAGATCGCCCAGCTCACCGCGCAGATCGTCATAGTCCTCACGCTGAATGGCGTCAATGACCTCATAGGTCTCTTCCAGCGTATAGGGGGCGATCGTGGCGTAAGTTTGCTCGCGATCCCAGGGGCAGCCGTTCTGCGGATCGCGCAGGGTCTGCATAATTGTCAGCAGACGTTCAAGAGCAGTCATAGTAAAACCTTATTGAATAGAACAGGATACCGGCATAAACGCGTCGAAGGCGCTTATGCCGGTCAATCAGTGCAGACGACGAGCGTCGATAATGTCGGGAACCTGATTCAGGCGCGCCAGCACGCGGCCCAGCACCTGTTGGTTATAGATCTCGATATCCATATCGATGGTCGCCAGCTGCTTGCGCGTATCGCTGCGGCTGGAAACGCCCAGCACATTCACTTTTTCATTCGCGAGGATCGTGGTGATATCGCGCAGTAGTCCGCTGCGATCGTTGGCGGTGACGCGCACCACCAGCGAATAGCCGCTGGAGTAGCTCTCCCCCCAGACCGCATCGACAATCCGCTCCGGCGCATGAGACATCAGTTCAGCCAGCTGGTCGCAGTCGGCGCGGTGAATGGAAATGCCGCGACCCTGAGTGATAAAGCCGACAATATCGTCGCCCGGAATCGGCTGACAGCAGCGGGCGATATGGTGCATCAGGTTGCCCACCCCTTCCACCACCACGCGCCCGCTCTCCTTGCCGGAGCGCTGCGGCGTATGGCTTTTCTGCGTCAGCTGGCGCAGCGCTTCGCGATCTTCCTCCTCCGCGCTCGGCTTATTCAGCTTCGCCTGCAGGAAATTAACCATCTGATTAAGACGAATATCACCGCCGCCAATCGCCGCCAGCAGCTCGTCAAGCGTGGTGACGTTATAGCGCGGCAGCAGCAGCTTTTCCGCCTCTTTCAGGCTGATATCCAGCTGATTCAGCTCGTTATCCAGAATCTGACGGCCAGCGGCGATATTCTTGTCGCGATCCTGCTTGCGGAACCAGGCGTGGATCTTGGAGCGTCCCCGGCTGGTGGTGACGTAGCCCAGATTAGGGTTCAGCCAGTCACGGCTGGGGTTTGGCTGCTTCTGAGTGATGATCTCAATCTGATCGCCCATCTGCAGCTGATAGGTAAAGGGCACGATGCGGCCGCCGATTTTCGCGCCGATGCAGCGATGCCCGATATCGCTGTGGATATGATAGGCGAAATCGAGCGGCGTCGACCCGGCAGGCAGATCGACCACGTCGCCCTTCGGCGTAAACACATAAACGCGATCGTCGAACACCTGGCTGCGCACCTCTTCCAGCAGCTCGCCGGTATCCGCCATCTCCTCCTGCCAGGCGATCAGTTTGCGCAGCCAGGCGATGCGTTCCTCATGCCCCTGCGCGCCGCGCGCCTGGCCGCCGGTGCCGCCCTCTTTATATTTCCAGTGCGCGGCTACGCCCAGCTCCGCATCCTCATGCATCTGACGCGTGCGGATCTGAATTTCCACCGTCTTACCGCCGGGACCTAACACCACGGTATGAATCGACTGATAGCCATTCGGCTTGGGATTGGCGACGTAGTCGTCAAACTCGTCCGGCAGATGACGATAGAGCGTATGCACAATGCCCAGCGCGCCGTAGCAGTCCTGCAAGCGTTCGGCGACGATACGCACCGCGCGCACGTCAAACAGCTCGTCGAACGCCAGCGACTTCTTCTGCATTTTGCGCCAGATGCTGTAGATATGCTTCGGACGGCCATAGACCTCCGCCTTGACGCCTTCGCGCGTCATCTCGGTGCGCAGGCTCTCAACGAAGGATTCAATATACTGTTCGCGATCGATGCGGCGTTCGTGCAGTAGCCGGGCGATGCGTTTGTACTCATCAGGATGCAGATAGCGGAAGCAGAAATCCTCCAACTCCCACTTGAGCTGCCCGATGCCGAGGCGGTTGGCTAACGGCGCGTAGATATTGGTGCACTCTTTCGCCGCCAGCACGCGCTCATCTTCCGGCGCATCTTTCATTTCGCGCAGATGGGCGATGCGTTCCGCCAGCTTAATCACCACGCAGCGGAAATCTTCTACCATCGCCAGCAGCATGCGACGTACATTATCCACCTGCTCCGAAGCCATCGAATCGTTATGGATGGCTTTCAGATGACGGATGGCGTCCATATCGCGCACGCCGTGTACCAGCGAAACGATCGCTTTGCCGAAGGTCTCCTCCAGCTTCTCTTCCGACACCACGTCGGCGTCCGCCAGCGGAAACACCAGCGCGGCGCGCAGCGTGTCGTTATCCATGCTGAGCATCGAAAGAATTTCGACCATTTCAATGCCGCGCCACAGCAGCAGCGACTGATCGGGATGTGACTGCGTAACGGTCTCACAATAGCGCCAGGTATCGGCCAGACGTTCACATGATTGCGGGTTAGCGATCCCCAAACTGGTGATCCACTGATCGAGCGCGAACTCGCCAGCCGTATTCAAATGTGCGCTTCTTACCGCAACCATAACCTCTCCTGGCAACCTGTAAAGATACTTACGTTTTACTGAATAGCACCATGGATTCAAGGTGGCCCGTATGCGGGAACATATCGAGCATCGCCACCCTCTCCAGCTGGTAACCGGCAGCCAGCAGCACCTGGCTGTCCCGGGCAAGTGTAGTCGGGTTACAGGAAACATAGACCACGCGTTGCGGCGCGAGTTTAGCAATATGCTGCATGACTCCGCCGGCACCCGCGCGCGCCGGGTCCAGTAACACCTTATCAAAACCTTGCGCCGCCCACGGCTGACGCGTTACATCTTCTTCCAGGTTCTCATGAAAAAAAGTGATATTTTCAAGACCATTCAGCTTGGCATTATACGCACCTTGTGCTGCTAAAGCTGCTACCCCTTCCACACCCACGACATTTTGTACAAATTTTGCTGTTGGAAGCGTGAAGTTGCCCATCCCGCAAAAAAGGTCCAGCACGCGGTCGTTCGGTTGCAGGTCGAGCCATTCCAGCGCCCTCGCCACCATTTTCTGATTTACCGCATCGTTGACCTGAATAAAATCGCGCGGGCTAAACGTTAACTTCAGCTGATGGGACAGGTAGTAAGGCCGATCGCCAGTCACCTGTTCGGTGTGCTCGCTGTCAGGGGCGAGAAACAGCGCCAGCTGATGCTTATGCGAAAACTGTTCCAGTTTTTGGCGATCGCCGGCGCTCAGCGGATCGAGATGACGCAGCACCAGCACCGGGCCATTGTCCGCCAGCACCAGCTCGACATGTCCCAGCCGCCGCACCGCCTGCAACGAGGCGAGGCACACGCGCAGCGGCACCAGCAGCGTCTCCAGCTCAGGCTTCAAAATGGGGCAACAGTCGATCGAAACCAGGTCATTCGAGGCGGTTTTACGAAAGCCCATCTGCAACGTCTGCGTTTTAGGTTGATACTGCAACCCCAGACGAGCGCGTCGACGATAGCCGTAAGCGCTGTCGCCAATAACCTCATCCACCGCGATCTCGCGGCCGGTTTCGCGCGTCAGCAGATGCGCCAGCGCCTTCGCTTTGCTCTGCTGCTGCAATGATTGCGAGGCGTGCTGCTGCTGACAGCCGCCGCAGACGTTGAACCACGGGCAGCGCGGCGTGACTCGCTCCGGGCTGGGCTGCAAAATACGCTGCGCGCGGCCGCGCGCATATTGACGCTTATCCTCCAGCAGCGTCACCTCGACCTGCTCGCCCGGCAGCGCGCCGCTGACAAACAGCGCCTTGCCCTGATGGCGCGCCACGCCCTGGCCGAAAGCATCAAGATCATGAATCGTGACGGTAATGGTTTGCCGGGTCGTCACACGCCGTTTTGCAGAGTAGAATTGCGCCATAGTGGAATAGAATCTCTGAATAATTGCTACGCGAAGTCACGCCTGCTTTGCAGCGTCACCGCCCGGCGCAATTGTCTCATACCGGACTACCATGACCAAATACAGCCTGCGGGCAAGGATGATGATTTTAATACTGGCGCCGACGCTGATGATCGGACTGCTGCTCAGCACCTTTTTCGTGGTGCATCGCTACAACGAGTTACAGCGGCAGCTGGTGGACGCGGGCGCCAATATTATCGAGCCATTGGCGGTCTCCAGTGAATATGGCATGACCTTTCACAGCCGCGAGTCGGTGCGTCAGCTGGTCAGCCTGCTGCATCGCCGTCACTCCGATATCGTGCGCGCCATTACGGTGTTTGATGATAAAAACCAGATTTTCGTCACCTCTAACTATCACCTTAATCAGGATCTGCTGCGCCTGCCGGACGGCGCTAAAGCGCCGAGCCTGACGGTGATTGAGCGTCGCGGCAATGTCATGGTGCTGCGTACGCCGGTGGTATCGGAAAGCTACTACCCTGACGAGTCGCCGGGACGCGACGCCAAGCCCACCGGCAATCCGCTCGGCTACGTGGCGATAGAGCTGGATCTGCAATCGGTCAGGCTACAGCAGTATAAAGAGGTGTTTGTCGCCACCCTGCTGCTGCTGTTCTGCCTCTGCATCGCCATGATGTTCGCCTATCGACTGATGCGCGACGTCACCGGCCCGATTCGCAATATGGTCAGCACGGTGGATCGCATTCGTCGCGGCCAGCTCGACAGTCGCGTCGAAGGCTATATGCTCGGCGAACTGGATATGTTGAAAAACGGCATCAATTCGATGGCGATGTCGCTTACCGCCTACCACGAAGAGATGCAGCAAAACATCGATCAGGCGACCTCCGACCTGCGCGAAACGCTGGAGCAGATGGAGATCCAGAACGTCGAGCTGGATCTGGCGAAGCGACGCGCGCAGGAAGCGGCGCGCATCAAGTCGGAATTTCTGGCGAATATGTCCCATGAATTGCGCACCCCGCTTAACGGCGTGATCGGCTTTACCCGTCAAACGCTGAAAACGCCGCTGACCTCTACGCAGCGCGATTACCTGCATACCATCGAGCGTTCGGCGAATAACCTGCTCAGCATCATCAACGACGTGCTCGACTTCTCGAAGCTGGAAGCGGGCAAGCTGGTGCTGGAATCGATCCCCTTCCCGCTGCGCGCCACGCTGGATGAAACCCTGGTGCTGCTGGCGCCTTCGGCCCACGATAAAGGGCTGGAGCTGACCATCAACGTGCAGGGCGAAGTACCGGACAACGTGATTGGCGATCCGCTGCGCCTGCAACAGATTCTCACCAACCTGATCGGCAACGCGGTTAAGTTCACCGAGCGCGGTAATATCGATATTCGCGTGGAAAAGCGCAGCCTGAGCAACAGCAGCGTCGAGCTGGAAGTGCAGGTGCACGATACCGGCATCGGCATCGCGGAAAAACAGCAGTCGCAGCTGTTTCAGGCGTTCCGCCAGGCGGACGCCAGCATCTCCCGTCGTCACGGCGGCACCGGGCTGGGTCTGGTGATTACGCAAAAACTGGTGAATGAGATGGGCGGCGAAATCGCCTTCCACAGCCGCCTTAATCAGGGATCGACCTTCTGGTTCCACGTCAGTCTGGCGCTGAACCCTAACGCCGCCAGCGATCCGCGCGCGCTGGACGGGCTGCGCGGCAAACGCCTCGCCTACATCGAAGCCAACCCGGCGGCGGCGCAGGCGACGCTGGATATGCTCGGCTCCACGCCGTTGCAGGTCAGCTACAGCCTGACGCTCGAAGGATTGACTGACGCGCGCTACGATATGCTGCTGGTCGGGATACCGATTAGTCAGCGCACCGATAACGTGCTGTCGCAGGCCTATATCAACAGCCTGAAGGCGCGCGCCGACTGCGTGATCGTCGCGCTGCCCAGCCAGATGCAGTTGCAGGCGGAGCTGCTGAAAACGCGCGGCATCGACGCCTGCCTGAGCAAGCCGGTAACGCGCACGCGCCTGCTGCCGATTATGCTCGATTTGCACGCGCGCAAACTCTACGATCTGCCGGTACGCGCTCGTCTGCCGCTGTCGGTGATGGCGGTAGACGACAACCCGGCCAACCTGAAACTGATCGGCGCGCTGCTGGAGGAACAGGTCGAGAATATCGTGCTGTGCGACAGCGGCGAAAAAGCGATTGATCTTGCGCAGCAGCAGTCGCTGGACATTATTCTGATGGATATTCAGATGCCGGAGATCGACGGCATTCGCGCCAGCGAGCTGATCCGCGAAATGCCGCAGCACGCCAACACGCCGATTATCGCCGTCACGGCGCACGCCATCGACGGCGAACGCGAGCACCTGATCAAAGCGGGCATGAACGACTATCTTGCCAAGCCGATCGATGAAGTGAAGCTAAGCCATCTGCTGGCGCGCTATTCGCCCTCGTTGCAACCGCAAGCGCAGGAGACGCCGCTGATTTCTCCGTCTCTCGACTGGCAGCTGGCGCTGCGTCAGGCCGCCAATAAGCCGGAGCTGGCGCGCGATCTGTTGCAGATGCTGCTCGATTTTCTGCCGGAGGTGCGGGAAAAAGTGGAGCAAAGTCTGGCGGACAACCGACAGTACGGGCTGCGCGAGATTATCCATAAGCTGCACGGCAGCGCCAGCTACAGCGGCGTGCCGCGCATGAAACAGCTGTGCCGCCAGATTGAACACAGCCTGCGCATCAGCGGCGATGTGGCGGCGCTGGAGCCGGAGCTGCTGGAACTGCTGGATGAGATGGATAATGTGGCGCAGGAGGCGCGCCACATTTTGAGTCAGTCCTGATTAAACGTCTGACCGACTTTTAAGGCGGCGGCGATATTGCGCGCCGTCATACGCACATTCTGTGCGGCATTATTCAGCGCCTCCTCCAGCGTGCAGATAGAGTAGATCACGCTAAACACCGCGTCGATACCGTGCTGATGCACCACGCCGACATCCGCCGTCAGGCTGCCGGCGATGCCGATCACCGGCTTGTTGTAGCGCTTCGCCACCTTCGCCACGCCAATCGGCACCTTGCCGTGAATGGTCTGGCTGTCGATACGGCCTTCGCCGGTAATCACCAGCGTCGCGTCCTTCACCAGGTCATCGAGGCCCAGCGCCTCGGTGACGATCTCAATGCCGCGCCGCAGCTCCGCCTGGCAGAAAGCGTGCAGCGCCGCGCCCATGCCGCCCGCCGCGCCGCCGCCGGGAATATGCAGCACGTCGATATCAAGATCGCGCTGAATCACCGCCGCATAGTGCGCGAGCGCGGCGTCCAGTTCGGCGACCAGTTCAGGCGTCGCGCCTTTCTGCGGGCCAAAAATCGCCGACGCGCCCTCTTCACCGGTCAGCGGATTGGTAACGTCACAGGCGACTTCAAAACGGCACTGTTGCAGGCGCGCGTCGAGCGCGCTGATATCGATACGCGCCAGCGTCGTCAGCGCGCTGCCGCCGTAACCGATCTGCTCGCCGTGTTGATTAAGCAGCCGTGCGCCCAGCGCCTGCACCATGCCAGCGCCGCCGTCATTGGTCGCGCTGCCGCCGATGCCGATAATAAAGTGCTGCACGCCGCGATCGAGCGCGTTGCGAATCAGCTCACCGGTGCCCCAGGAGGTGGTGACGCGCGGATCGCGCCGCGCGGCAGGCACCAGTTCCAGGCCGCTGGCCGCGGCCATCTCAATAAAGGCGCAGCTCTCATCGCCGGACAGACCATAAAAGGCTTCCACCGGTTCGCCAAGCGGCCCGGTGACGCGTAGCCTGACAATTTTGCCCTGCGTCGCCGCGACCATCGCCTCCACTGTTCCTTCGCCGCCATCCGCAACCGGCAGCTTGACGTATTGCGCGTCAGGAAAGATCGCACGAAAGCCGTTTTCAATCTCCGCTGCGACCTGCAGGGCGGATAAACTCTCTTTATACGAATCCGGTGCAATAACGATTTTCATAAATAGTCCGAGCGCTGTTGAGCTGGCCGCAGCCAGAAAACGAAGCCGGTCAGTCCGACCGGCGACATAACCGGTGCGGCTGGCTAGCGTGAAACTTCAACCTTCGCTAATTTTTCATAATAGCAGGCCAGCGCGCTGTGATCGGCTGTACCCATGCCATCCGCTTTCAGCGCCTGCATCATTTCCATGACAGCGGCGGTGAGCGGCAGCTGCGCGCCGATGCCGTGCGAGGTGTCCAGCGCGTTACTGAGATCTTTGATATGCAGATCGATGCGGAAGCCCGGTTTAAAGTTACGATCCATCACCATCGGCGCTTTAGCGTCCAGCACCGTGCTGCCCGCGAGCCCGCCGCGAATCGCCTGATAAACCAGATCCGGGTTAACGCCCGCTTTGGTGGCGAGGGTTAACGCTTCGGACATCGCGGCGATATTCAGCGCCACGATCACCTGATTCGCCAGCTTAGTGACGTTGCCCGCGCCGATATCGCCGGTATGCACCACCGAACCCGCCATCGCCTTCATCAGATCGTAATGGGCGTCGAACACCGCTTTATCGCCGCCGACCATCACTGAAAGCGTGCCGTCGATCGCCTTCGGCTCGCCGCCGCTGACCGGCGCATCCAACATTTTGATGCCCTTCTCCGCCAGCGCCTGATGAATTTCCCGGCTCGCCAGCGGCGCGATAGAGCTCATATCAATCAGCACGGCGCCCGCTTTCGCGCCGTCGATAATGCCGTTCTCGCCCAGCGCCACCTCTTTTACGTGCGGCGAGTTAGGCAGCATGGTGATGATCACGTCGCACTGCTCCGCCACCTCTTTCGGCGTTTTCGCCGCGGTAGCGCCCAGCTCCACCAGTTCCGCCTCGTTCTGCGGGTTGGAGTCGCGCACCACCAGCGTATAACCCGCTTTCAGCAGGTTTTTACTCATCGGTTTGCCCATGATGCCCAGGCCAATAAATCCTACTTTCATCGTTATTCTCCTGTTAATTTATTTTTTGAAACGATCGCACAGCGCCTGCGTCGCGCTGCGGAAAACGCCAAGATCGCTTCCCACCGCGACAAAGGTCGCGCCCCATTCCAGGTAGCGGCGCGCGTCCGCTTCTACCGGCGCCAGGATGCCGCTCGGTTTGCCGGCCGCTTTCGCGCGGGCGAAAATATGCTGAATCACCTTCAGCACTTCAGGATGGGCAGGCTGTCCCAGATAGCCGAGCGCGGCGGAAAGGTCGCCAGGGCCGACAAAGATGCCGTCTACGCCGTCAACCGCGATAATGCTGTCGAGGTTGTCCACGCCCTGCTGGCTTTCGATCTGCACCAGTACGCTGATGTTGCTGTTGATATCGAGGTTATAGTCCGGCAGCGTGCCGTACATATTGCTGCGGTGCGACACCGACACGCCGCGAATGCCGGCGGGCGGATAGCGCGTCGAGGCGACCGCCAGGCGCGCTTCCTCTTCGCTTTCGACAAACGGGATCAGGAAGTTATAGAAGCCGATATCCAGCAGGCGCTTGATGATCACCGGCTCGTTGCAGGGCGGACGCACCACGGCGGCGCTTGGGCTGCCTTTCAGCGCCATCAGCTGCGGCACGAAAGTGGTGATATCGTTCGGCGCATGCTCGCCATCCAGCACCAGCCAGTCAAACCCCGCCAGCCCCAGAACTTCGGTAGTGATGGGGTTGGCCAGCGAACACCAGCTGCCAATCAGGGTTTCACCGCTCAGCAGGCGCTGACGAAAAAGGTTGGGATAGCTCATTCTGTTTCCTCCTGGCCAGGCGTTGGCGACAACGGTTGGGACAGTTCATTCTGTTTCCTCCGGGTCAGGCGCTGACGAAAACGGTTGGGATAGCTCATTCTGTTTCCTCCCGGTCAGGCGCTTAGCGCACCAGGCAGGGCCGCTTATTATTGAAAGTCCAGTTGGGGATCAGATACTGCATCGCCTGCGCGTCGTCACGCGCGCCCAGTCCATGCTTCTGATAAAGTTCGTTCGCCTTCATCACCTGGTCCATATCCAGCTCCACGCCGAGGCCGGGCGTCTGCGGCACCTGCACCAGACCGCCCTTGATCTCCAGCGGCTGTTTAGTGAGGCGCTGATTGCCCTCCTGCCAGATCCAGTGGGTATCGATAGCGGTGATAGCGCCGGGCGCGGCGGCGGCGACGTGAGTAAACATCGCCAGCGAAATATCGAAGTGGTTATTGGAGTGGGAGCCCCAGGTCAGACCGAACTCATGGCACATCTGCGCGACGCGCACCGATCCCTGCATGGTCCAGAAGTGCGGATCGGCCAGCGGGATGTCCACCGACTGTAGCGAAAGGGTGTGGCCCATCTGGCGCCAGTCGGTGGCGATCATATTGGTGGCGGTCGGCAATCCGGTGGCGCGGCGGAATTCCGCCATCACCTCACGGCCGGAATAGCCCTGCTCCGCACCGCACGGATCTTCCGCATAGGCCAGCACGTTGCGCAGCTGTTTGCCCAGCCGGATCGACTCCTCCAGCGACCAGGCGCCGTTGGGATCGAGCGTGATGCGCGCCTCCGGGAAGCGTTTCGCCAGCGCGGTGACCGCTTCCGCCTCTTCGCTGCCCGCCAGCACGCCGCCCTTCAGTTTAAAATCGTTGAAGCCATACTTTTCATAAGCCGCTTCCGCCAGGCGCACCACGGTTTCCGGCGTCAGCGCCTCTTCATGGCGCAGGCGGTACCAGTCGCAGCGGGCGTCCGGCTCGCTCTGATAGGGCAACGAGGTTTTGCGGCGATCGCCGACGTAGAACAGGTAACCCAGCATTTCGACCTGATTGCGCTGCTGCCCTTCGCCCAACAGACTGGCGACATTCACGCCGAGGAACTGGCCGAGCAGGTCAAGCAGCGCCGCTTCGATGCCGGTAACCACATGGATAGTGGTGCGCAGGTCGAACGTCTGGGTGCCGCGACCGCCGGCGTCGCGGTCGGCAAACGTGGTGCGCACCTGGTTGAGCAGGTTTTTATACTCGCCCAGCGTATGACCGATAATCAGCGCCGCCGCCTCCTCCAGCGTCTGACGGATTTTTTCGCCGCCCGGAATTTCGCCGACGCCGGTATGTCCCGCGTTATCTTTGATAATCACAATATTGCGGGTGAAAAAAGGCGCGTGCGCGCCGCTCAGGTTGAGCAGCATGCTGTCGTAACCGGCGACCGGGATGACCTGCATCGCGGTAATTTTCGGCGTGGCGTTCTGTTGGCTCATGGTCAGATTCCTTATGCTTACCTGCGCCCGAACACCGGGCGCTTGCGATCGAATGTCCAGCCGGGGATCAGATACTGCATGGCGGTGGCGTCATTGCGTGCGCCGCCCGGCAAGGTTTTATAGAGTTCATGCGCCTGTTGCAGGCGCGCCCAGTCAAGCTCGATGCCGAGACCGGGCTTGTCCGGCACGGCGATCTTGCCCTGACGGATCTGCAACGGCTCCCTGGTGAGGCGCTGATCGCCCTCCTGCCAGATCCAGTGGGTGTCGATGGCGGTCGGTTTGCCCGGCGCGGCGGCGCCGACGTGGGTAAACATCGCCAGCGAAATATCGAAATGGTTATTAGAGTGGCAGCCCCAGGTGAGACCCCAGTCATCGCACAGCTGCGCGACGCGCACCGCGCCGCTCAGCGTCCAGAAGTGCGGATCGGCCAGCGGGATATCGACGGCGTTCAGCATCACCGCATGCTGCATCTCACGCCAGTTGGTGGCGATCATATTGGTCGCCACCGGCAGTCCGGTGGCGCGGCGAAACTCCGCCATCACCTCACGGCCGGAGTAGCCCTGCTCCGCGCCGCAGGGATCTTCGGCGTAGGTCAACACATCCTGCATTCCTTTGCAGAGCGCGATCGCTTCGTCCAGCAGCCAGGCGCCGTTGGGATCGACGGTGATGCGCGCGTCGGGAAAACGCTTTTTCAACGCGCACGCGGTGTCGATCTCATCTTCGCCCGGCAGAACGCCGCCTTTCAGCTTGAAATCTTTAAAGCCGTAGCGATCCTGCGCCGCTTCCGCCAGCCGCACCACCGCGTCGCTGTCCAGCGCCTGCTGATGGCGCAGGCGATACCAGTCATGGCTCGCCCCGTCGCCGCTGAGATAAGGCAGATCGGTTTTTTGACGATCGCCGATATAGAACAGGTAGCCTAAAACCGTCACCTCGTCGCGCTGCTGGCCGGGGCCGAGCAGCTCCGCCACCGGCACGCCGAGAAACTGGCCGAGCAGATCGAGCAACGCCGATTCCAGCGCCGCCACCGCGTTGACGCGCAGCTCAAAGGTCCAGGCGCCCTTGCCGAACGTATCGAAATCAGCGTGCTGATTGCCCTTATGCACCTGCTGCACCAGCCGGTTCATGCGCGCCACTTCATGCCCCACCACCTGCGGAATGGCGGCGGTCAGCGTCTGATAAATGGTTTCGCCGCCCGGCGCTTCGCCAAGGCCGGTATGGCCGGCGCTGTCGGTCAGCACCACGATATTGCGGGTGAAGAAGGCGCTGTGCGCGCCGCCGATATTCAGCAGCATGCTGTCGTAACCGGCGACCGGCACCACCTTCATATCGGTAATCACGGGCGTATAGGTGTTCATCACCGCTCCTTACGTTGTCTTTTTCAGTTCGATGCGTTTGATGTCGCCCACCAGCACCAGGTAGCTCAGCACCGCCACCAGCGCATGAATGCCGACATAGATCAGCGCGCCGTTGTAGGAGCCGGTCACCGCGATGATGTAGCCGATAGCGATTGGCGTAACGATGCCGGAGATATTGCCGAACATATTGAACAGACCGCCGCTAAGGCCACTGATCTCTTTCGGCGCCGTATCCGCCATCACCGCCCAGCCCAGCGCGCCGATGCCTTTGCCAAAGAACGCGGTCGCCATAAAGAACACCACCACCCATTCGGTTTCGACATAGTTACAGGTCACCATCGAGATGGAGAGCAACATCCCCAGTACGATAGGCGTCTTGCGGGCAATATTCAGCGAGCCGGTTTTACGCATCAGCCAGTCGGAGATGACGCCGCCCAGCACGCCGCCAAGGAAGCCGCAGATCGCCGGGATAGAGGCGATAAAGCCCGCTTTCAGAATCGACATGCCGCGCGCCTGCACCAGGTAAACCGGGAACCAGGTAATAAAGAAGTAGGTCAACGCATTGATACAGTACTGGCCGAGATAGATGCCGAGCATCATGCGCGAGGTGATCAGCTGACGAATCTGGCCCCACTTCTCGCGCCCGCTGACTTTCTCCTGCGCCTTTTTCGCATCCATATTGATCAGCGCGCCGCCCTGCTCCATATACTCCAGCTCGGCGCGGTTGACGCCCGGATGGTCGTTAGGATCGTGGATCACCTTCAGCCAGACGAAGCTGAGGATGATCCCCAGGCCGCCCATAAACCAGAAGACGTGCGCCCAGCCCACCTGCGCGGTCAGCCAGCCCATAATGGGCGCGAAGATCACGGTGGCGAAATATTGCGCCGAGTTGAATATCGCCACGGCGGTGCCGCGCTCCTGCGCCGGGAACCAGGCGGCGACGATACGGCTGTTGCCGGGGAAAGAAGGCGCCTCCGCCAGCCCCACCAGAAAACGCAGCATGAACAGCGCGACGATAACGGTAAAGCCTTCGAAGAGGTCGACGAAGCCCTGCAACAGGGTAAACAGCGACCAGATGAAGATGCTCCAGAAATAGACGCGCTTCGAGCCGAAACGGTCGAGCAGCCAGCCGCCGGGGATCTGGCCAATCACGTAAGCCCATGAGAAGGCGGAGAAGATATAGCCCATGCCGACCGGATCGAGCCCAATATCTTTCGCCATCGACGAGCCGGCGATCGAGAGGGTGGCGCGGTCGCCATAGTTAAACGAAGTGACGATAAACAGCATCACTACGATCCAGTATCGCGCGTTAGTTCTTTTTTCTACGGAACTTTCCGCCTGGCTGTATGAATTCATGATGCACTCCTGAAATATAGCGGTACGCTACTTTCCACTCTGACTGCATACACATCGCGTTGGGTATCAGAATGAGGTTGGGTTAAACATGGCGATTATTATTCATTAGCAAAAACATTTATTACGCAGCGCGGCTGCTTCACCTGTCGTCAAACTTGAGCAAAAAGTATATGGAGCGCATCGGCGCAATTCACTGGAAGAAAGCCCTATATTATGTGTCGCTAAGCGCTTAATTTATGGCGATTGCACAACCTGCTGCGGCATCGCTCACGGAATCGTTTTTTTCAGGCCGTCACGCAGCACACCGCGCCGCTCAGGGATCGGCTTTGTGAGCCTCTTCACTTGCACTTGTTCCAACGCCTGAAAATCGCCTGAATCAAAAGGATAAAATCGGACATCTGCATAATGCCGCCGCGATTGCCCCTCCTTATACTCTCTACAGCAAAAACAGAAGACGCGTTTCACCTGCGCCATCCCCTTTTCCACTCTTTTCCGTTTACTGGAAGCCGATGCAATGAAAACGATTCGTGAAGAGACACCGCGATATATTCGCGTACACGAAGCCGATAATGTCGCTATCGTGGTGAATGACAATGGCCTGACTGCGGGATCGGTTTTTCCCTGCGGGCTGCGGCTGATCGAGCATATTCCTCAGGGGCATAAAGTGGCGCTGGCGCCCATTGCGCGCGGCGAGGCGATCCGCCGCTACGGCGAGGTGATTGGCTATGCCCTGCGTGATATTCCTCAGGGCAGCTGGGTTGAGGAGTCGCTGTTGGCGCTGCCTGAGGCGCCGCCGCTGGAGAGCCTACCGCTGGCGACGCGCGTGCCGGAAACGCTGCCGCCGCTGGAAGGCTACACCTTTGAAGGCTACCGCAACGCCGACGGCAGCGTCGGCACGCGCAACCTGCTGGGTATCACCACCAGCGTTCATTGCGTGGCGGGCGTGGTGGATTACGTGGTCAACATTATCGAGCGCGAACTGCTGCCGCGTTACCCTAACGTCGACGGCGTGGTGGCGCTGAATCATCTCTACGGCTGCGGCGTGGCGATCAACGCGCCGGCGGCGGTGGTGCCGATCCGCACTATTCATAACCTGGCGCTGAACGCCAATTTCGGCGGCGAAGTGATGGTGGTTAGTCTCGGCTGTGAAAAACTCCAGCCGGAGCGGCTGCTGGCCGCCAACGGCGACGACGTGCAGGCGATCGCCATCGGCGATGAGGATATTGTGCGTTTGCAGGATGAGCGTCATGTCGGCTTTGAGGCGATGGTGCAGGAAATTCTGCGCGTGGCGGACCGCCATTTGCAGCGCCTTAACCAGCGTCAGCGGGAAACCTGCCCCGCCTCCGACCTGATTGTCGGCATGCAGTGCGGCGGCAGTGACGCCTTTTCCGGCGTTACGGCTAACCCGGCGGTCGGCTTCGCCTCCGATCTGCTGGTGCGCTGCGGCGCGACGGTGATGTTTTCCGAAGTGACCGAGGTGCGCGACGCGATTCACCTGCTGACGCCGCGCGTGGTGGACGAAGCGACGGGAAAACGTCTGCTGGAGGAGATGGCCTGGTATGACGACTACCTGAGCCAGGGCCAGACTGACCGCAGCGCTAACCCTTCGCCGGGCAATAAAAAAGGCGGGCTGGCGAACGTAGTGGAAAAAGCGCTCGGCTCCATCGCCAAGTCAGGGCGCAGCGCCATCGTCGAGGTGCTCTCGCCCGGACAGCGCCCTACCAGGCGCGGGTTAATCTATGCGGCGACGCCCGCCAGCGATTTCGTCTGCGGCACACAGCAGATGGCGTCCGGCATCACCTTACAGGTCTTTACCACCGGACGCGGCACGCCTTATGGCCTGGCGGCGATTCCGGTGATCAAAATGGCGACGCGCACCGCGCTGGCGACACGCTGGTACGATCTAATGGATATCAATGCGGGAACCATTGCGACGGGAGAAGAGACCATTGAGCAGGTGGGCTGGCGGCTGTTTGAACTGATTCTGGATATCGCCAGCGGCCGCCAGCAAACCTGGTCTGACCGCTGGGGCATTCGCAACGCGCTGGCGGTCTTTAATCCGGCGCCGGTCACCTGACGCCGGACTTCACTGCGTTACCGTGGCGCTACAGCAGTTTGCCCCAGTTTTCCACCCAGGGTGTGCTGACGCTTTCCGGCTCCGGTGATTCCATAGCGTCTACCAGCAACACCTCGCCGACGCGCGTTGCGCCCTGCTCCTGCAACTGCGCGTCGAACGTTTTTCCGGCGCCGCAGAAGTTTTCATAGCTACTGTCGCCCAGCGCGATAACGCCGTAGCGCAGCTGAGGCTGATGGCCCAGCTTATCTTTAACGTCGTGATACAGCCCGGCGATGCTGTCTGGAAAGTCGCCGTGACCGGTGGTCGAGGTGACGACCAGCGCCACTTTATCGCTGTACTGCTGCCAGTCGCTGAGGCGCGGATCTTCAAAAATCTTTACCTCATGCCCCTGCGCCTGCAGAACAGGCTCAGCCTCTTCCGCCACCAGCAATGCGTTGCCGTAAACCGTGCCGACGAAAATACCAATCTGCGCCATAAACTTCTCCCTTATTGTGGTGCCTTATCCTGACCTGGCTGCGGGTCAAACTCAACCCTGGGAAGATCGGGGAGAAGGTGCTGCCAGCCAAACTGCTGCATCATGCGCTGCCAGTACCGATCGAGCCCGGCGCGAATCAACAGCGGCTCGCCCGTGACCGGATGGTTCAGCGCCAGGCTGCTGGCGTGCAGCATTAAACGTTCGCAGCCGAAATGCTGCGCCGCGCCGCGGTTTTGCCGCAGATCGCCATGCGTGGTGTCGCCGATGATCGGATGGCGCAGATGGGCGAGATGACGACGCAGCTGATGCTTGCGTCCGGTTGCCGGTTGCAGTTCGATCAGGCTGTAGCGCGCAGTAGGGTAGCGGCCGATGGCGACCGGCTGCTCGGTGATCGCCAGCCCCCGCCAGTCGGTCACAGCAGGCTGCGGCCCTTTATCCGGCGAGGCGTATTTATCGGCGATCTTATCCAGCTCCTCGGTCAGCGGATAGTCAAGGCGGTCCGCGCCCTCCAGCCAGCCGCGCACAACGGCGTGGTAGGTTTTGCTCATCTGATGCAGTTCAAACTGCTGCGACAGCAGGCGTCCCACCTCGCTGGAAAGCCCCATCAGCAATACGCCGGAAGTGGGCCTGTCAAGGCGATGCGCGGTAAAAACGTGTTGTCCGATCTGGTCGCGCACCGTCTGCATCACCACCACTTTTTCTTTGCGATCCAGCCAGCTGCGATGCACCAGCCAGCCAGCCGGTTTGTTGACCGCCACCAGCCATTGATCCTGATAGATAATTTCCAGCATCAGCGGCCTGCAGCGACAAACAGCGCATCAAGCGCGTTAAGGTGGGTCAGCAGCGCGCTGCGTCCTGGCGTATCCGCCTCAAGCGCCACTTCATAGTAGGGGGCGATAGCGAAATTTTGCGGAAGCTGAGCGCCCACATCCAGCAACGCGTGCATACGCGGAATCAGCACCCACTGTAGCCACTCCAGCGGCTGCATCGTATCGAGGAAAAAAGGCTGCGTACTGTCGAATGCCGCCGTATCGGGCGCTTCGCTGCGCCACAGCGCATGCTTTTTAAGCAAGGCTTCAACCGCCAGCAACCCCTGGCGAACCTGGTGTTCTCGGTGCATGGGCATCCTCACAACGGGTGAAATTTTAAGGGCGGCAAGCATAGCATTCGCGGAGGCGGGGGAAAACGCGCGGCATAAAAAAAGGGGGCACTGTTATACAGTGCCCCCGGTTCGTTTGCAGCTATCCGGCTACTTCAACGCTCCCTGCTCGTCCTTGAAAACTTTTCCCTGCTGTCTTCCTGACATTCTCGCCTTCCTGACGATTTTCCTTTAGCGTCCTGGCCCGCCAGTCATCCTGTCTGGCTCTCATTCTCCTTCCTGGAGGTGTCCCTTTATTCCATCCTGGAACTTTTTGCTTCATCCTGAAGCAATCCTGTTTGCGCCTCTTCCTGTGCGCGAAACATCATCCTGATGAACGTCTTCCTGACGTTATCCATTCCCCGGCTTCCCTTTCCGATATTGAGCAGTTTGCCTGACTCAGCGAAGGAAACAAGCTACCTTTTCCTTTAACTGTTAAGCCTGGCGTAAATCTTAAAACCCTTTCATCACTAAGTTTATGATTTACATTATCTTCACAAAAAAGACTTCTTTTTTTCTGCGTATTATCCTGGCGATCTCTCACAGACAATGTGAGATATATCTTACATCGCAGCGGGACAATCTCTTAAGCGTTAACTAACCGGTTGTAAAATATTAAGAAATGTCTGTATATCGGGCGCGAGCACCTTGCGTTGCGGCGTACCCAGCTTTTCCAGCACCACTTCGCCACTCAGATTGCACAGCGAAACCACATCCAGATCAGAATCGGTCGTTGCGATAAACAGGGTCGGAGTTTGTTTTAAACGCCTTTTCATTACCAGGTGCCCGATCAGGTTTTCCTGTACGCGCACAAAGTCATCTTCGCTCCATACCTGCAGCAGCGTAATGGATTGTCTATCGAACATGGCCTGCATATCGCCTGCATATTGCGTAGTATAATAACCCACCGCCGCGGGCTGCAGCTGAAGATCCAGCGCCCTTTCCACCGCCGCCAGATGGGGCTCTGCGTCGAAGGGCCGCGGCTGCCATAATACGACATCGTTGCGGCTTTCCACTACGCAGGGCGACGGGATGCCGTAGAGATCGGCGCTGGCGGGCAGATGTCCATGCTGGTGCTGCCATTGCTCACAGTAACGCTGCGTGAAGCCCCTTAACGCGGTGGCGATATGATCATTCATTTTTATTTACTCCAGGCTGCCTGAGTTACACTACAGCCTTTATTTATTGTTTCTTTATCACAGAAAAGACGTTGCTCGCCTTTCCGGGCGGGTCTGAGGTTATGTTATGTCTTCTTATGAACATCATCAGGCGCTTGCCGGCCTGACGCTGGGCAAGCCCACCGCCTACCAGGATCGCTACGATCCCGCATTGCTGCAGGCGGTGCCCCGTTCGCTCAATCGCGAACCGCTTGGGCTTTATCCCGACAACCTGCCTTTTCACGGCGCAGATATCTGGACATTGTATGAACTCTCCTGGCTGAATGCTAAAGGCGTGCCGCAGGTCGCCGTCGGCGAGGTGGTATTACAGGCGGACAGCATTAATCTGATCGAATCGAAGAGTTTCAAGCTCTATCTTAACAGCTTTAACCAAACGCGTTTCGCCGACTGGGGCGAGGTGCGTCAGACGCTGGAGCGCGATTTAAGCGCCTGCGCGCAGGGCGACGTCAGCGTGGCCCTGTTCCGTCTGCAGGAGATCGAAGCGCAGCCGATCGGCCACTTCGAAGGCATCTGCATTGACGAGCAGGATATCAGCATCGACAACTATCAGTTCAATGTCGATTATCTGGCCGACGCCGCTGGCGACGACATCGTGGAAGAGACGCTGACCAGCCATCTGCTGAAATCCAATTGCCTGATCACCCATCAGCCGGATTGGGGCTCGGTGCAGATCCGCTATCGCGGGCCGCGCATCAATCGCGAGGCGCTGCTGCGCTATTTGGTCTCTTTTCGTCATCACAACGAGTTTCATGAGCAGTGCGTAGAGCGTATCTTCAACGATCTGCTGCGCTTCTGCCGCCCGGAAACGCTGTCGGTCTATGCCCGCTACACGCGACGCGGCGGCCTGGACATCAATCCGTGGCGCAGCAACACCGATTTCCAGCCGGGTCGTTCACGCCTGGTGCGTCAGTAAACTGCGGCGCGGCTCGCAGGACAACGTTCTGTTACAGGAATCGGTTGAGAAACCACGCAGGAGAAGGCTACTCTGAGAAGCAGCGGTGGCATGGCCCCACCGCTCAGGGATTTTCTCGTCACCGCGCGGCTGACGTCGCGGCGCGGTGTCATTTGTCACCCTGGCGGGTGTAAAGGAGTTCACTTGATTACACATATCAGCCCACTCGGCTCGATGGATTTGCTCTCGCAACTGGAAGTCGACATGCTGAAGCGCACGGCCAGCAGTGACCTCTACCAGCTGTTTCGCAACTGTTCTCTCGCCGTGCTCAATTCCGGCAGTCAGACCGACAGCAGCCATGAGCTGCTCTCCCGCTTCGAAAACTTTGACATCAATGTGCTGCGTCGCGAACGCGGCGTGAAGCTGGAGCTGATCAATCCGCCGGAAGAAGCCTTTGTTGACGGACGTATTATCCGCTCGCTGCAAGCCAACCTGTTCGCCGTGCTGCGCGATATCCTGTTTGTAAACGGCCAGCTGGCCGCCGGCGGCCGCTTTCATCAGCAGGTAGATGTTAAAAATTCCGCGCATATCACCAACCTGGTTTTCTCGATTCTGCGCAATGCGCGGGCGCTGCACGTCGGCGAATATCCCAATATGGTGGTTTGCTGGGGCGGCCACTCGATTAACGCGACTGAATATCAATACTGCCGCAACGTCGGCACCCAGCTCGGCCTGCGCGAACTGAATATCTGCACCGGCTGCGGGCCCGGCGTGATGGAAGCGCCGATGAAAGGCGCCGCGGTGGGACATGCGCAGCAGCGCTACCGCGAAAGCCGTTTTATCGGCCTGACCGAACCGTCGATTATTGCCGCAGAGCCGCCTAACCCGCTGGTGAATGAACTGATTATCATGCCGGACATTGAAAAACGTCTGGAAGCCTTTGTTCGCATCGCGCACGGCATCATCATTTTCCCTGGTGGCGTGGGCACGGCGGAAGAGTTGCTCTATCTGCTGGGCATCCTGATGAACCCGGAAAACAACGATCAGGTGCTGCCGCTGATCCTGACCGGCCCGAAAGAGAGCGCCGATTATTTCCGCGTGCTGGATGAGTTTATTGTCAATACCGTCGGCGAGCAGGCCCGCCGCCACTACACCATTATTATTGACGATGCGGCCGAAGTGGCGCGCCAGATGAAAAAAGCGATGCCGCAGGTGAAAGAGAACCGTCGTGAAAGCGGCGACGCCTACAGCTTTAACTGGTCGCTGCGCATTGAGCCGGATCTGCAGGTGCCTTTCCTGCCGACTCACGACAATATGGCCAACCTCAATCTCTATCCTGACCAGCCGCCGGAGAAACTGGCCGCCGCGCTGCGTCGCGCCTTCTCCGGCATCGTGGCGGGCAACGTGAAAGAGATGGGGATCCGCGAAATTCGTCAGAAAGGCCCTTACAAACTGCACGGCGATCCGGCCATCATGCGCCGTATGGACGATCTGCTGCAGGGCTTTGTCGCGCAGCACCGCATGAAGCTGCCGGGCACCGCCTATATCCCGTGCTACGAAATCATTAAATAAACGACCAGACGGGCGGCATGTAGCCGCCCGAATTCTATGATGACAATTCATTTACTTATTGTTGACGCGCTTAACCTTATTCGCCGCATTCATGCCGTGCAGGGCAGTCCCTGCCAGGAGCGCTGCGCCGCCGCGCTGCAACAACTATTAGGCCATACCCATCCGACTCACGCCGTGGCGGTTTTTGATGATGAGCTGCGTCGTGAAGGCTGGCGGCACCAGCTGCTGCCGGACTATAAGGCGGGCCGTCCGCCGATGCCGGAAGATTTGCAGCTGGAGATGCCGCAGATCCAGGCGGCGTTTCGTCAGGCCGGGGTCGCCTGCTGGACCGCCGAAGGCGATGAGGCAGATGATTTGGCCGCCACGCTGGCGGTTAAGGTGGCGCAGAGCGGGCATCAGGCAACCATCGTCTCGACGGATAAAGGCTATTGTCAGCTGCTGGCACCGACAATTCGCATCCGCGATTACTTTCAGAAGCGCTGGCTGGATCAGCCTTTTATTGATGCCGAATTTGGCGTGGCGCCGGCGCAGCTGCCCGATTATTGGGGCCTGGCGGGCATCAGCAGCAGCAAAATTCCGGGCGTCGCCGGCATCGGGCCAAAAAGCGCCAGCCAGCTGCTGCAACAGTTCGGCTCGCTGGAAACGCTCTTTCAGCAGCTTGAGGCGGTGCCGGATAAATGGCGTAAGAAACTGGCTGAACAACGGGAGTTGGCTTTTATCAGCCAACGCGTCGCTACGCTACGCACCGATCTTCAGCTTAACGGCAACTTAAAAGATCTGCGTTTGCCTGCGCGCTAATATATTTAACGCCTGGTGATGCTGCCAACTTACTGATTTAGTGTATGATGGTGTTTTTGAGGTGCTCCAGTGGCTTCTGTTTCTATCACCTGTCCCTCCTGTTCAGCTACTGACGGGGTGGTGCGTAACGGCAAAAGCACTGCCGGACATCAGC
>NZ_JANION010000113.1:0-21481 GCF_024610815.1 Mixta sp. | reverse complement strand
TACTCTTATTCGCAATGAAACATTTGTAAATAATTGCCTAATTAACTCTACAATGGTGACGTTATTCCTTCACTTTTAGATCGTAATGTTACGTTCATTAAGAGAAAGAAGGATTTCATGATGAGAATAATGATAAAAAGTGCTTCTGTTCTGGCCATTGTCAGCATGCTAAGCGGTTGTATAATTGCTCACGACCGCGGGCCCGGTCCGGGCTGGCATCACGATCGCGGGAATCATCACGGCTGGCACCATCACCATCGCGGATGGTAAAAATTCTAAACAGGCGCGTCACAGCAATGCGTCTCGCGGGCAAAGCCTGCACACAGCAATATAATAAATATAAAGCAAGAAAAGTTGGGCGAGAATATTCTCGCCCTTTTCTTTTATCAGCCTTTCAATGCGTAATTACATTGATACCAGGCGGTTTTCAGCCCGGGGATATTGCTGTCTTTCGGAGGCAGCGGATCGACCAGGTCAAAGCCTTTTGCTTCGCAATAGCGCGCCACATCGAGCTCCATGGCCGTTTTATCCACTTTCTGCGGTTGATAACGATACTGCACGGTATGCGAAACGGGATCTTCGTCAACACGCTCAAAGGCGCCTGGTTTGTTGGACGTACAGCCTGCTAATAAAAACAGCGCCAGAGCGCCGTAAATTTTACTCTTCATTTATCTTCCTTATGCTGGTGCGGCATCTTAACAGGCAGGCATGAACGTACAATCGGAATCTCCCTCAAAGCGGCACGGCTTAGGGCGGTTTTGCCAATTGAATCGATTCAGATTAACAGTTAGTGCTGTTACCGCTAAGGTGCGATTATCTCTTCAGACGCCACAATGTCTGTGCCATACACCAGGTTTATTACTATAAATATCAATAATCTGCTTATTCAACGCCCGCGCATTGCGGGCATTTTTTTATCTGTTATCCGGCGTTGGCGCTAAGCATCATACGCAGAATATTGGCGGATTGTTTGTGCGGAAGTGCGAGGATAGCGCGGTAGAGATCGATGGTCATATCACACATCTTTTGCCGGTTGACATGGGCGTCAGCAGGCGCGTTCAGCCATTGCAAATCGCTGCCCCACTTCAGGTAAAGTTGCTGCACGACATCGTTAAGATGCTGGTGAGCGGCGCGTAAATCAACAGGCCGCTCCGGTCCGACGCTGTCCCGCAGCAGCTGCTCTATTCCATTCAGATCGTCCTGGACCAGACTTTCCGGCAGTGCATCATTCAGGTTAACGCCGCCTCCGACCTGCGGAAAAAGAAAGCGAAAGCAGAGCTGTACATCACGGGCGCGCAGGCTTTCCATCTGTCGGAGCGATACGCTGATATAGTGATTGATCGCCTCATCGCCGGCGTGGCCAATACGCTGATTAAGGAGATCGGCCAGCATGGCGCGTGATGCGCCCGTGGCCTGGGAGGGCGAAGCGCCAGCACGGATCTCCGTCGCCAGCTCCGCGTTTAGCTGACGCCACAGCGCCGGTTCCTGCTGCTGTACAATACGGTAGCCCGGCAGACGCCGCATCTGCTGCTGCGCCGCATCAATCCGCGCCTGCAGAAGCCGCTCCGGCAATATCACGTAACGGTAAAGTCCCAGCGCGCCGCCGAGGGCCAGGGCGCCAAAAAGACTGAGCAGCAGGACAGTCCGCCCGGCAAGCCGCTTCTGTCGGAATAAACGCCACAGCGACAACAGCAGCGCCGCCAGTAAAACGGCGGCGATAATAAAATAATGCGTCAACATTGGCTTCCCGCGCGATGGCGTTTACTGAGCGCGCACGTCGACCAGCACCGGACAATGCGCGCGCTCAATGACCGCCGCGCTGACCGATCCCTTTAACAGGCGATTAAACGGCGAAAGATGACGCCGTCCCATAATGATCATCTGCGCGTCCAGCGCGGCGGCCTGCGCGACGATCGTTTCCGCCGATTCGCCTGCTATCACGCGTCCGCGCGCTTCAATGCCTGCGCTCAGCAGCTGCGCCAGCGCATGACGGATCACCAGCTCGGCGGTGTTCTGTTCATCCAGCGCCGCGCCAAAATCAGCCGGATCTTCTCCCGCGGTAATTTCCAGCGGCTCGCCGTAGGTGGCGTAGGCGGGATCGATGCAGCAGAGCACCATGACCTGCGTTTTTAACGCCCGCGCCTGCTCCGCCGCCAGCGACACCACTTTTCGGGAGACGTCCGAATTATCAATTGCCACCAGTATCATTGCCATATTGTCTGTTCCTCAGTCATGCGCCAGATGTTTGCCGATTTCGCGCGTCATCGCTTCTTTACATTTTAGTATTTCATGGCGATAGAGCGCCTCATTCTTCTGGAAGCGCGCCGCCGGCACCAGCAGCGAAACAGCAAAACGGCCCAGCAGGGTATCGATCGCTACGCCCATGGTGGAGATGCCTTCCAGCGTTTCACCGCGATCGAAGGAAACGCCGGTTTGTCGGATCGCTTTCAGTTGCCGCAGCAGCTCCGGCAGCGTTTTAATGGTGTTCTCTGTGATGGCGTCCCAGGATTCGCCCACCAGCGTGCGCACATCCTCATCGCATTCCAGCGCCAGCAGCGCGCGTCCGCCGGAGGTGCTGTAGAGCGGCAGGTTCAGCCCCATTCTCGGCACCACCCGCAGCTCGCGGTCGGCCACGATAAAATGCACGATCGCCAGCTGCGTGCCGCTGGCGCGCGCCAGCGAGACCGTTTCGCCGGTGGCGTCGCTCAACGCCTGCAACGCCGGACGCGTCACCTCCACCACATCCGTATGCACGCTGGAGATCAGACGCAGAAGCGCCGGCCCCAGACGCACGCCGCCTGCGCCATGGCTGCGCACCATTTGGGCGGCATCCAGCGCCGCCACGATACGCTGCACGGTAGAGCGCGGCAGCTCGACCGCCTGCGCAATCTCGCCCAGGCTCATGCCGCCGGGGTGTTCTCCCAATGCGTTAAGAATATTGGCTGCGCGTGCAATAACCTGGATGCCGCCCGTTTTTTCATCGTCACGATGATGCGGTTTTTCAGACATGATCTTCTCTTTCCATGAAAGGCGCCGATACTGTAGCGCGTTTTATCGCGCTTTCCCACCCTGTACCACATTGCAATACATCTAATCACAATGTAAGATTGCGCGCCTGTTGCATCGCATCCCGATACACCACCTCATTATAAGAAGACAATGGAGTACCTGCTATGAACGGTCAGCCTGCCGCTGCACCGGCTCCCCACCCTTTTACCCTGCGACTGGCGCTGGGGCTGGTTGGGGTGCTGATCGCCGCGCTCTCGTCCGGCCTGAACGATCGCGTCACTGATATCGCGCTGGCGGATATTCGCGCCGCGCTGGGCATCAGCTATGACCAGGGCAGCTGGCTGATTGCGGGCTATCAGGCGGCGGAAGTCGCGGCGATGATGATCGCCCCCTGGTTCGCCGTTACGCTCTCCCTGCGCCGATTCGCGCTTGCCGTGGCGTTCGGCTTCGGCCTGGTCGCGGCGCTGCTGCCTTTTGTCACGCACTATCCGCTGTTTCTGGCGCTGCGCGTGCTGCAGGGCATCTTCGGCGGCGCTCTGCCGCCGCTGCTGATGACGGTCGCGCTGCGCTTTTTGCCGCCGCCGTTTAAGCTTTACGGCCTGAGCGCCTACGCCTTAACCGCTACCTTCGGACCGAATATGGCGGCGACGCTGGCCGCGTTCTGGACCGACAGCGTCGGCTGGGCATTTGTCTTCTGGCAGGTGATCCCGGCGATGCTGATCGCCATGCTGCTCATCGGCTGGGGCATCCCGCAGGACCCGACACGCTTCGAGCGTTTCCGCCAGATCGATCTGTTCGGCATGGCGACCGGCTGTAGCGGCGTGGCGCTGCTGGTGCTGGCGTTAAATCATGGCGAGCGGCTCGACTGGCTCAGCTCGCCGTTGATTGTCGGCATGCTGCTGACGAGCGCGGCGCTGCTGATCGTTTTCCTGATTAATGAATGGTTTCATCCGCTGCCGCTGTTCCGGTTACAGATGCTGTCGCGTCCCAACTTTACCCACGGACTGCTGACGCTGGCGGGCGTGCTGCTGGTCGCGCTATCGGGATCGGCGCTGCCCTCGGCTTATTTTGCGCAGGTGGAGGGATTCCGCACCGCGCAGTTTGCGCCGCTGGCGCTGGCCATCGGCGCGCCGCAGCTGTTGATCGCCCCATTTATGGCGATGCTGCTGAACATTCGCTGGCTTGACTGCCGTTGGATGCTGACCTGCGGCGCGCTGCTGCTGGCGGCGTCCTGCATCATGGGTTCGCAGGTGACGACCGACTGGGCGCGAGAAAATTTCTGGCTGATACAGACGATGCAGGCCTTTGGCCAGCCGATGATGATCCTGCCGGTGCTGATGAGCGCCACGTCGGTGGTGCAGCCGCCGGAAGGCCCCTTCGCGTCCGCGATGTTCAATACCGTACGCGGCTTTTCCAGCGTGGCGGCCGGGACGCTGGTGGAGTGGTTTATCAGCCATCGCGAACAGTTCCACTCTCATATTCTGCTCGACGGCGCAGCCAGCCGCGGCTGGCTGCTGAGCGCCCCTTCTGCCAGCGAAGCCAGCGCCACCGCGCCGCTGCTGCCCGACGGCAGCATCAGCACGACGGAAAATATCGGCCGTTTCGCCACGCTGGTTAAGCATCAGGCGCAGGTGTTAAGCATCAGCGACGCCTACCTGATGCTGATCGCCTTCGCGCTGCTGCTGATCCTGCTAACCGCCTGGCTGCCGAAGCGCGTCTGGCCGCCGCAAACCTTATTACAACAACCTGTTACGCCGAAACCGGGAATCTGATGATGTCTTTTACACCTGCTAAACGCACCGGCCTGCTGGCGGTGCTGCTGATCGTTCTACTGGCTATCGCCTTCTTTATCTGGTCCGCTATGACGCGCGCCGACTATCGCACCGACGACGCCTGGGTGACCGCTGACTATACGCTGGTGGCGCCGAAGGTTTCCGGCTACATTCGCGACGTGCGGGTGCGCGACAACCAGCAGGTAAAGGCGGGCGACCTACTCGCCACGCTGGATGACCGCGACTACCGCGTGGCGCTGGAGAGCGCCGAAGCCAACCTGCAACTGAGCGAGGCGAAGCTCGCTGGTATACAGGCGCAACGTGAACAACAGCAGGCGGTGATCGCGCAAAACAGGGCGGCGGTAAACGCCAGCCAGGCGACGCTCAGCTACGCCGGGCAAAACGCCGAGCGCTATCGCCGCCTGTTGCAGAGCGGAACCGCCACCGCCGACGAGCAGCAGAAAGCCAGCTCGGCGATGCGCTCCGCCACGGCGCAGGTTGAGCAGAACCGCGCCGCCGTGCTGGCGGCGGAAAAACAGACCGCCATCCTGCTGGCCGCTCAGAAGCAGGCGGAAGCGGAGATCGCCGCGGCTAAAGCGGCGGTGGATCAGGCGAAGCTGAATCTTTCTTATACGCGCATCGTGGCGCCGATCGGCGGCATGGTGGGACAGCGCGCGCTGCGTCAGGGCGCTTACGTCTCCGCCGGCACGCGCCTGCTGGCGCTGGTGCCGTTGCAGCAAAGCTACATTATCGCCAACTACCTGGAAACGCAGCTGACTGATGTGAAGCCGGGCCAGCCGGTTGAAATCGTTGTCGACGCCCTGCCCGGCCATCGTTTCCACGGACGCGTCGACAGCATCGCGCCGGCGACCGGCGCCACCTTCTCGGTGATCGCGGCGGACAACGCCACCGGCAACTTCACGAAAGTGGTGCAGCGCCTGCCGGTGAAGAACGTGCTGGACGCGCAGCAGTCCGACCTGGCGCGCCTGCGCGTCGGTATGTCGGTGATCCCGGAAATTAAGGTGAAGTAAGCTGGCGAAAAGCGCGAATTGCGCCTATTTATTTTGTGATCGAATCCGCGTAAATTAGCGCGCGATCCCGTTCTGAGTTGCTCAGGGCTACCGGGGAGCAGCGTTGCCACACTGAAGAATGGCATCCTGTTCCCGTTCTGTTCGCGTTGCGCTGGCCGGGGATCGCCATCGTCGTAACCGCTCAGAGGAGTTTTCAGGTGAAATACGCGTTGATGGGAATCTCTTTTTTCCTGTTAGTCTGGGTTGGCACCTTCGTGCTGATGCTGTAACCGTGCGGAAATGGGGGCGACGTCGTGCGTCGCCCGATTTACCGCTACGCCTGCGGCGTTTCGCTGCTTTTCATCGCGCCCGGCGCTAAGATGCCATCGGCACGAAACATCGCTTTAATGCCCCGCACCGCCTGCCGTATGCGATCGCTGTTTTCAATCAGCGCGAAGCGCACATGAGTATCGCCGTAGTCGCCGAAGCCGACACCGGGCGAGACGCAGACTTTCGCCTCCTGTAACAGCCGTTTGGCGAACTCCAGCGAACCGAGATGCGCGTACTGTTCGGGGATTTTCGCCCAGACATACATCGACGCCTTCGGCATTTCCACCATCCAGCCCGCCTCATGCAGCCCTTTCACCAACACGTCGCGCCGCCGCTTATACTGCCCGGCGATATCGCGCACGCACTGCTGATCCCCTTCCAGCGCGGCGATGGCCGCCACCTGCAATGGCGTAAAGGTGCCGTAATCGTGGTAGCTTTTGATGCGCGCCAGCGCTGCCACCAGCTCTTTGTTGCCAACCATAAAGCCAATGCGCCAGCCCGCCATATTGTAGCTTTTCGACAGGGTGAAGAACTCAACCGCGACGTCGCGCGCGCCCGGCACCTGCATAATCGAGGGCGCCTTCCAGCCGTCGTAGACGATATCGGCATAGGCGAGATCGTGCACCACCAGCACGTTGTACTGCTTCGCCAGCGCAATCACGCGCTCGAAAAAATCCAGCTCGACGCACTGCGCGGTAGGGTTAGAGGGAAAACCGAGGATCATCATCTTCGGCTTCGGGTAGCTTTCGCGGATCGCCCTTTCCAGCTCGTTAAAGAAATCGACGCCCGCCACCAGCGGCACCGAACGCACCTGCGCGCCGGCAATTACCGCGCCGTAAATATGAATGGGGTAGCTGGGATTCGGCACCAGCACGGTGTCGCCGTGATCGAGCGTCGCCAGCATCAGATGCGCCAGTCCCTCTTTCGAGCCGATGGTGACGATCGCCTCCGATTCAGGATCGATATCGACCGCATAGCGATCGGCATACCAGCGGGAGATGGCGCGACGCAGGCGTGGAATGCCGCGCGAGGTAGAGTAGCCGTGGGTGTCATCGCGCTGCGCCACCTGACAGAGTTTTTCCACGATATGCGGCGGCGTAGCGCCGTCCGGGTTGCCCATGCTGAAATCGATAATATCTTCGCCGCGCCGACGCGCAGCCATCTTCAGCTCAGCGGTAATGTTGAATACGTAAGGGGGAAGGCGTTCAATACGGGAAAAACGACGAGACGAGCTGTTATCAGCCATAGCATCCTCTGGAGTACGTAAGCGCCCGGACCGTCCGAGCGACGCTGACCACCGATGTGGTCGAAGAATGAACATAGCCTGGCGACGGTCAGTTTGTCGACAGAAAAAAATAAACGGCGTGACGGACGGCGATGCGAAAGATCATAGCGCCGCTGAATGACATTTCCTATCATGTCCGTTTATGTGTTAAGCCTTGAGATGCCTGTGCAATCCATATTCGATATGCTGCTGGCGGTATTTGACCGCGCCGCCCTGATGCTGATCTGCCTCTTCTTTCTGACGCGCACGCGCCACTTCCGTCAGCTGCTGCAAAAAGATGAGCACTCGCGCCAGGAACTGCTGGCGGTGACCGCCATCTTTTCGCTGTTTGCGTTGTTCAGCACCTGGTCGGCGGTGAACGTCGACGGTTCGCTGCTGAACGTGCGCATTATCGCCGTCATGTCGGGCGGCATTCTGTTCGGCCCCTGGGTCGGCATCGCCACCGGAATTATCGCCGGACTGCACCGCTTTCTGATTGATATCCACGGCGTCTCCTCGGTTCCCTGCCTGATCACCAGCATTATCGCTGGCGTCGCGTCGGGCTGGATCAATCTCAAGGTGGCGAAGGAGCATCGCTGGCGGCTGGGGATCCTCGGCGGCATGCTGTGCGAATCTCTGACGATGCTGCTGATTATTCTCTGGGCGCGCCCAACGGCGCTCGGCATCGATATCGTCTCTGAGATCGCTATCCCGATGATCCTCGGCGCCGTCAGCATCGGCCTGATCGTACTGCTGGTGCAGAGCGTCGAAGGCGAAAAAGAGGCGATCGCCGCACGTCAGGCGAAGCTGGCGCTCGATATCGCCAATAAAACCCTGCCGCTGTTTCGTCACGTCAACAGCGATTCGCTGCGCAAGGTGTGTGACATTATCCGCAACGATATCAACGCCGATGCGGTGGCGATCACCAATAAACATCAGATCCTCGCCTATGTCGGCTACGGCGAGCAGCACTATCGTCAGGGCGACGACGCGCTGAGCCCCACCACGCGCCAGGCGATTAACTACGGCAAAATTATTATCAAAAATAACGATGAGGCTTGGCGCACGCGCGATATTCACTCAATGATCGTTATCCCGCTGTGGGAAAAAGGCGAAGTGACCGGCACGCTGAAAATCTACTATCGCCATGCGCACCGCATCACCGGGTCGCTGAAGGAGATGGCGGTCGGCCTGTCGCAGCTCATCTCGACGCAGCTGGAGGTATCGCGCACCGAGCAGCTGCGCGAGATGGCCAACAAAGCGGAACTGCGCGCGCTGCAAAGCAAAATCAACCCGCACTTTCTGTTCAACGCGCTGAACGCCATCTCCTCCTCTATCCGCATGAATCCCGATACCGCCCGTCAGCTGATTATCAATTTGTCGCGTTATCTGCGCTACAACCTGGAGCTGAACGATGACGAACCGATCGATATTAAAAAAGAGCTCTATCAGGTGAAGGACTATATTGCGATTGAGCAGGCACGCTTCGGCGACAAGCTGACGATGATTTATCATATCGACGAGGAGCTTCATTGCACCCTGCCCAGCCTGCTGATCCAGCCGCTGGTGGAGAACGCCATCGTTCACGGCATTCAGCCCTGCCGCGGCAAAGGGGTGGTGACGCTGTCGGTTGAGGATCACGGCGATCGGGTGCGCATCGCGGTGCGCGATACCGGCAACGGCATCAGCGATGAGGTGATCGCGCGCGTGACGCGCAATGAAATGCCCGGCAATAAGATCGGCCTGCTGAACGTGCATCACCGCGTTAAGCTGCTTTACGGCGGCGGATTGCAGATTACGCAGCTGCATCCCGGCACGGAAATCGCCTTTTACATCAGCAAAAACGGCGAAAAGCTGCCGGAAAAAACGCTGTCCCTGACGGCCTGAGAGAGAAGCAAGTGAAAGCGATCATAGTGGAAGATGAATTTCTGGCGCAGCAGGAGCTGAGCTGGATGATTAAGCAGCACAGCGCGATTGAAATTGTCGCCTGCTTCGATGACGGACTCGACGTACTGAAGTTTCTACAACATCACGAAGTGGATGTGATCTTTCTCGATATCAATATTCCGTCGCTGGATGGCGTGCTGCTGGCGCAGAACATCAGCAAATTCGCCCACCGGCCGCAGATTGTGTTTATCACCGCGTGGAAAGAGCATGCGGTGGAGGCGTTTGAGCTGGAAGCGTTCGACTATATTCTCAAGCCCTACCATGAATCGCGCATCGTCAGCATGCTGCACAAGCTGGAGGCGCACGGGCAGCAGCAGCCGACGTCCGAAACCCCGACCTCGCGCGGCGGCGCGCAGACCGTTAACCTGGTGAAGGACGAGCGCATTATCGTGACCGACATTAACGATATTTACTATGTGGAAGCGCACGAGAAGCTGACGTTTGTTTATACGCGACGGGAAGAGTATGTGATGTCGATGACGATCGGCGAATTTTGCAGCCGGCTGCCGGAAAATCAGTTCTTCCGCTGCCATCGCTCCTTTTGCGTCAACCTGAACAAGATTCGCGAGATCGAACCCTGGTTTAACAATACCTACCTTCTGCGGCTGCGCGATCTGGAGTTTCAGGTGCCGGTCAGCCGCAGCAAAGTAAAAGCCTTTCGCCAGCTGATGCGCCTGTAACGGCGGGCCGTGTGGCCCGCCGACAACCTTACAGCACGCGGCCCAGCGTCTGGCGCAGATGCGCGCCTGCGCCCAACAGTCCCGGCTGATCGTGCGTGATCATATAGACCGGAATATCGTGCACATAGTCACGGAAGCGGCCTTTGTCTTCAAAGGCGGCGCGGAAGCCGGAGGCCTTAAAGAACTCCAGGAAGCGCGGCACGATTCCGCCAGCGATATAGACGCCGCCGAAGGTGCCGAGGTTCAGCGCCAGGTTGCCGCCGAAGCGCCCCATAATCACGCAGAACAGGGACAGCGCGCGGCGGCAGTCGGTACAGCTGTCCGCCAGCGCGCGTTCGGAAACATCTTTCGGCTTCAGGTTTTCCGGCACGCGCTTATCAGATTTCACGATGGCGCGGTAGAGATTCACCAGCCCCGATCCTGACAGCACGCGCTCGGCGGAGACGTGGCCCAGCTCTTCGCGCAGCACCTGCAAAATTAAATCTTCTTCCACGCTGTTCGGCGCGAAGTCGACATGGCCGCCCTCGCCCGGCAGGCTGACCCAGCGGCGATCGACATGCACCAGATGGGCGACGCCGAGACCGGTGCCCGCGCCGTACACGGCGATGGGCTTATCCTTTACCGCCGCGCCGCCGCCGAACTGAATCACGTCGTTTTCGGTCAGCATCGGGATCGCCATCGAAACGGCGGTAAAATCGTTGATGATTTCCAGATGATCGAAGCCCAGGCTCGCTTTCAGCGCCTGCGTGGAGAAAGCCCAGTCGTGGTTGGTCATCTCGACCCAGTCTTCGGTGATCGGGCAGGCGATGGCGATGCAGCCATCCTTAACGTCTTGCTGCTGCTCTTCCAGAAACAGGCGGATCACCGCTTCGAGGCTGTGATGTTCCGATGTTGACCAGGTGGTTACCTGAGAGATCAGGCCAGTTTCTACTTCACACAGCGCCAGGCGCGCGTTGGTACCGCCAACGTCGCCCACCAAAGCGTATTTAGTCATTATTCTGCTGCTCCGCTTATTTCAATTCTCTACGGGACACTATAAATTTCCCCCGGTAAAACAACAACGCTCACCGTAAAGAAAGGTGAGCGTTTTGCAAATCGCCCGTTACCTTAACCGTGAAAGCGCATGCTGAACAGCACCATCTTTCTGAAATCGCTATGCCGAATTACGCTGATGCAGCGAAGCGGAAACCTGCTGTAACAGCGGCGGCATATCGAGGCGCGGCAGCACCACTTCCACCAGCGACAGACGGCGCGCGTCAGCGATCAACTTCATCACCTCGGTCAACTGCACCGTTTCCATTACGCGCCAGCATTGCGCCGGGCAGGCTTCGCTCAGCGCCTGCGGCAGCTGCGTCCAGTTCCAGGCAGCGATATCGTTATAGCGCTGTTCCGCGCCGTTGATGGCGCGCTCAACGGTGTAGCCTTCATTATTCAACAAAAAAATCAGCGGCTTCAGGTTATCGCGCATCATTGAGCTTAACTCCTGCACCGTCAGCTGCGCGGAGCCGTCGCCAATCAGCAAGATCACGCGCCGGTCCGGCTCCGCCGTCTGGGCGCCGAAGGTCGCCGGCAAAGTATAGCCGATAGATCCCCATAGCGGCTGCACCACCAGCTTCGCCCCTGCAGGCAGACGCAGCGCCGCCGCCCCGAAGGCGGCGGTGCCCTGCTCCGCCAGGATGAGATCGCCCGGTTGCAGAAAGGCCTGCATCGCCTGCCAGAAGGCGTTTTGCGTCAGACCCGGCTGTTCCGGCTGCGCCAGCGGCGCGGGATCGCAGCAGGCCAGCGTCCAGCGGTCGGCATAACGCTGACAGAGCTGTTGCAGCTCGGCGACGGCGTCCGTCATCGCCAGCGGCGCGAAGCGCTCGCCCGCGACTGTCGCGCTAAAAGGCTGCAAATCGATATTGCGTTCAGGATCGATCCGCTGACTGAAGCCAACGGTAATGGTATCGGTGAAGCGTACGCCGACGCTGATGATCGCATCGGCCTGTTCAATCGCCTTGCGCGTCGCCTGAGCGCAGCCTTCGCCGGCATAGGTGCCGACAAAGCCGCGTCGCTGCTCATCCAGTACCCCTTTTCCCATCAGCAGCGTGGCGTGCGGCAGCGGCACCGCCTCCAGCCAGTGCGCCAGCTGCTGCTGGACGCCAAAGCGATCGGCGAGGAAATCGGCCAGCAGCGAAACGCTGCGCGCCGACGAAAGCCGTTTTTCCGCCGCGGCGCGAAACGCGGCCAGCGCCTGCGGATCGGTTTCCCTGCGCGCGGCTAAAGACTGCCTCGGCGCCTGCACGGACGCGCCGGCTACGTCTACCGGCAGCAGCAGATAACCGGGGCGGCGCTGCGTCAGCGCTTCCGTTATCACCCGGTCGATTTCGGCGCAGGCGTTATCAGCGGTCAGCGCCGCCTGCGCCACGGTTACCTCGCGCTGCATACGCAGGAAGTGGCTGAAATCGCCGTCACCCAGCGAATGATGAATCAAATCGCCGCGTCGCTGCGCCTGCTGCGAAGGCGCGCCAACAATATGAATCACCGGCAGATATTCGGCATAGCTGCCTGCCGTGCCGTTAATGGCGCTCAGCTCGCCAACGCCGAACGTGGTCAGCAGCGCCGCAGCGCCCTGGCTGCGGGCGTAGCCGTCTGCGGCATAAGCGGCGTTGAGTTCATTGGCGCACCCTACCCACGCCAGGCGGGGATGAGCGATCACCCGATCAAGAAATGCCAGATTAAAGTCGCCCGGCACGCCAAACAGATGATTGATACCGATTTCATTCAGTCGCTGTAGCAGATAATCACTTACGGTTAGGGCAGACATAGCAGACTCCTTGCGCAATCAGGTCATTTCAGTATCGATTATTCTGTCAGCACGTCGACATACGATATTGTTATCCCCTGTTGTCGCCTGGCAACCGGGCGTTACGCCTGAGGATTTTTCTGTAATTGCGAGCCGTCGCGCGCTTTTCATCAGGTGTAAACGTATACACTGCTAAGCGGCTTCTGTTCATTTATCCTCTTTCTCAGGGAATCGCTATGCATTATCAACCTGATGCCGCTCGCTACCAGCAGATGGAGTATCGTCGTTCTGGTCGCAGCGGTCTTAAGCTGCCCGCCGTTTCACTGGGCTTATGGCATAACTTCGGCGACAGCACGCGCGTCGATAACAGCCGCGCGCTGCTGCGTCACGCCTTTGACTGCGGCATCACCCATTTCGATCTGGCTAATAATTACGGTCCGCCGCCAGGCTCGGCGGAAGAGAATTTTGGCCGCATCCTGCGTGAGGATTTTCACGGCTATCGCGATGAACTGATTATCTCGACCAAAGCGGGCTATACCATGTGGGACGGCCCTTACGGCGACTGGGGTTCGCGGAAATATCTGGTCTCCAGCCTCGATCAGAGCCTGAAGCGCATGGGCCTGGAGTATGTCGACATTTTTTATCATCACCGTCCCGATCCGGAAACGCCGCTGGAAGAGACGATGATGGCGCTCGATCAGGTGGTGCGTCAGGGCAAAGCGCTGTACGCCGCCATTTCCAACTATCCCGCCGAGCGCGCTGCCGAGGCGATTCAGATCCTGCGCGACCTTGGCACGCCCTGCCTGATCCATCAGCCAAAATATTCGCTGTTTGAACGTCAGCCGGAAGGTGGCCTGCTGGATGTGCTGCAACGCGAAGGCGTCGGCTGCATCGCTTTTTCGCCGCTGGCCGGCGGCGTGCTGACCGATCGCTATCTGAACGGGGTGCCGGAAGATTCGCGCGCCGCCAGCGGCAGCCGTTTTCTCAGCACCGATCAGCTGACGCAGGAGAAGATGGAGAAGGTCCAGCAGCTGAACGAGATCGCCCAGCGTCGCGGTCAGAAGCTGGCGCAGATGGCGCTGGCCTGGGTGCTGCGTCAACCGGCGATGACCAGCGTGCTGATCGGCGCCAGCAAAACCAGCCAGATCGATGATGCGGTGCAGATGCTGCAACAGAGCCGCCTCAGCGAGGACGAACTGCAGGAAATCGACGCGCTGCTGCGTTAATTCCCCTCTCTGGCTGTGTCCGCACAGCCAGAAAATTCTCAATTCAGATTAACCTTATCTTTTTCAGAACGCAGTTGCTGCTATTTGCGCGCGATATTTATATGCTGGCGCAACAGTGCTGCTGTTTGCGCACTGATAAGGAGAAATATGAAACGCGCCCTTATTATTGCCGCTTTGCTGGCAAGTTTGTCACCTTTCGCGATACACACAGCACATGCCGACGGCGCTTCCATCACCCTGGCCCCGGGCATTACTCTGCAACTGGGCGACCGCGATCGTCATGGTCGTTATTGGGACGGCGGACGCTGGCGCGACGGACGCTGGTGGCATGACCGTTACGAATGGCAACGCGGTCGCTGGTGGCGTCACGAACAGTGGCGTCGCGAGCAGTGGCAGCGCAACCGGGATTGGCAGCGCCATGAATGGCGTCAGGAGCGGGAATGGCGTCATCGTGAACGCGACCGCGAATGGCGCCGGGATCGGGAATGGCGCAATCATGAACGCGCCCGTGAATGGCGGCATCAGCAGTGGGAAGGCCGCCGCCATCATCATGATTAACCCCCGCGAAGCCGGATAACAGAAGGCCCGCGTTATGGATAACGCGGGCCTTGCTACAAAGGCGGCAATGGTCAGGCTGAAGTTAATGCCGCGCGGTCGGGCTCTGCACTCAACCCAGCCCCAGCGCCTCGCCTGCCAGCAGGTAGATGTTCAGCGCCACCACCAGCACCACGATAACCCAGCCTACGGTTTGCATAATACGCGAGTTGGTCATATCGCCCATCAGCTCCTGCTTGCCGGTAAACACCAGCAGCGGCACCAGCGCCAGCGCAATGCCGAAGCTCAGCAGCACCTGGCTCATCACCAGGATGCGCGTCGGATCCCATCCCGCCATAATGACAATAAAAGAAGGCAGCATGGTGATCGCACGACGCAGCCAGAGCGGAATATGGAAATGAATAAATCCCTGCATCACCACCTGCCCCGCCAGCGTGCCTACTACCGTAGAAGAGAGGCCAGCCGCTACCAGGCTCAGGCCGAAGACCAGCGCCGCGGCGTCGCTTAACAGCGGCTTCAGCGTCAGGTAGGCCTGATCGAGATCCGCCACGCCGGAATGGCCGTTAAAGTGAAAGGCTGCCGCCGCCGTCGCCATCATCGCCAGGTTAACGAATCCGGCAATCGTCATGGCGATCGCCACATCGAGCTTGGTTGAAGAGTAGCGTTCGCCACGCGAGCTGCCGCGCCCGCCGTTTTGCGTCAGCGACGAGTGCAGATAGATAACGTGCGGCATAATGGTCGCGCCCAGCACGCCCGCCGCAAGAAACACCGCGTCGGCGGTCGGCAGCGAAGGCAGCGCCATTCCCTGCAGCAGCTCGGTCATTTTCGGCTGCGAAAAGAACAGCTCGACGATATAGGCGGCGGCGACAAACAGCAGCAGCCCGCCGATAACCAGCTCCAGCGGCTTTTGCCCGCGATTTTGCAGCATCAAAATTAAGAAGGTGGCGACGCCGGTCAGCACCGCGCCCTGCAACAGTGAGATGCCGAGCAGCATCTTAAAGCCGAGCGCGGCGCCGATAAATTCCGCCAGATCGGTAGCCATGGCGATAATTTCCGCCTGCACCCAGTAGAACCAGACGGCCGGACGCGGAAAGCGGTCGCGGATATGCTCGGCGAGATTTTTCCCGGTGGCGATGCCGAGCTTGGCGGACATCAGCTGGATCACCATCGCCATGACGTTGGCCCACACCACGACCCACAGCAGTTTATAGCCATAGGAGGCGCCGGCCTGAATATTGGTCGCGAAGTTGCCCGGATCGATATAGCCAATCGCCGCAACGAAAGCCGGTCCCAACAGAGCCAGCTTTACCTTACGGGCTCCGCGTGCTGCTCGTTCCGCGGTGCGGCTTTCTAACATAGTCGTTATCCTGTCTGAACGTTTTTGTCACCCTTACAGGGTAAAGGGACATTAACCAAGGTAAAATATGATTGTCGTTATCGCTGTGATAGCTCGCGCTATAAAGTATAGCAATGGCTATACTTTATTCCAGAATAGCCGACTGTTAAAATTTCAGCAACGCATTAACTGTATGCCATGACCAGAATGTTAACAATGAATATGTGGTTTTTTTAATCAGTGTTACAGTTGTGATCCGGCAGTCTTTTCTGACGCGAGCAGCGATAGGCAATTGTTATATTGTGGACTTGATCTCGTTTTTACGCCCGGTGTTACATAGAATACGCAGCGAAATATAACCTGCCTCAAAATTGGAGCATACATGTCCCGCATTTTGCATTTTGTTCTGGCGCTGGTTGTGGTTGCGTTGCTGGCCTTGCTGGTGAGCCGCGATCGTAAAAACATCCGCGTCCGTTTTATCATACAGCTGTTAGTGATCGAGGTACTGCTTGCGTGGTTCTTCCTTAACTCTGAAGCTGGCCTGGGATTCGTAAAAGGCTTTGCCGGCCTGTTTGATTACCTGTTGAAATACGCGGCTGAAGGGACCAACTTCGTATTCGGTGGTATGAATGACAAAGGCCTGGCGTTTTTCTTCCTCAATGTTCTCTGCCCGATTGTCTTTATCTCCGCGCTGATTGGTATTTTGCAGCATTTCCGTATTCTTCCCATCGTTATTCGCGCTATCGGTACGGTACTGTCGAAAATCAACGGCATGGGCAAACTGGAATCTTTTAATGCGGTCAGTTCACTGATCCTGGGGCAGTCAGAAAACTTTATCGCCTATAAAGATATCCTGGGACAGATGTCGCAGCGCCGTATGTACACTATGGCCGCTACCGCGATGTCTACCGTTTCCATGTCTATCGTCGGCGCCTATATGACCATGCTGCAGCCCAAGTATGTAGTCGCTGCGCTGGTGTTGAATATGTTTAGCACCTTTATCGTGCTGTCATTGATCAACCCGTATCGCGTCGACAGCGAAGAAGACCTGCAGCTGAACGACCTGCATAAAGGCCAGAGCTTCTTTGAAATGCTGGGCGAATATATCCTTGCCGGTTTCCGCGTAGCGATTATCGTGGCGGCGATGCTGATTGGCTTTATCGCGCTGATCTCCGGCATTAACGCGCTGTTTGACGCCATCTTCGGCATCAGCTTCCAGGGCGTTCTCGGCTATGTCTTCTTCCCGTTTGCCTGGGTGATGGGCGTGCCGAGCAGCGAAGCGTTGCAGGTAGGCAGCATCATGGCGACCAAGCTGGTTTCCAACGAATTCGTGGCGATGATGGATCTGCAGAAAATCGCTGGTCAGCTCTCCCCGCGCGGCGAAGGCATCCTGTCTGTTTTCCTGGTCTCTTTTGCTAACTTCTCCTCCATCGGCATCGTTGCCGGTGCGATTAAAGGTCTGCATGAAGAGCAGGGCAACGTGGTGTCGCGCTTTGGTCTGAAGCTGCTGTACGGCTCTACGCTGGTTAGCGTGCTGTCAGCCTCTATCGCAGGCCTGGTGCTTAGCTAAGCCGTTTACGAATGAAAAAGACCGGGCTCTTGCCCGGTTTTTTTATGGGCCCGGTCAGGCGGCCAGCAGCAAAAGCGGAAAACAGCAGCAGCGGAAGGAGGCAATGTGATGCGCTTAACCGACAGGTTCCGCCCAGGAAGGCGTATATATGCAGAAAACGCGTTGGAACAGGCTAAAAACCGCATGGAAATGCACAAGGAATAAACAGAAAGCTGAATGCGATTGAACAGAAAAGAGAGGAATAAAAGGGATCGAACAGAAAGTATGGTGGAGATAAGCGGGATCGAACCGCTGACCTCTTGCATGCCATGCAAGCGCTCTCCCAGCTGAGCTATAGCCCCGTACCGGATAATCGTGTCGTGTTGACGGAGCGCATAATATGAAACCGCCCCCAGGGTGTCAACGGCAAATTTTAAATCTGTGTTTGATCGCTGAAAAAGGCGTCAATCAAGGCGTTAGGTTGCAGAGGAAATATGACAGCGCGCCGCATAATCCTCCCTCATGGCCCGGCGTAAAGCAGGTCATAAGGTCAGTTGCCGTTGTGGAAAGATTTCCCACTACACAACGCAGCGGACGGCTATTTAAATGTTAATTTGGCGTTAATGTCATTACAAAAAGTCGCTTGTTATTGTTAATTTGCTATGCAAAACTTCGCACGCTAATTAATCGAACGGTTCATCGCTTCCGCTCCGGCCGTGTTCTGCGGCTAACGAGAAGTGAAAACCTGCATGACTCTTTGACTAACACCAGAGCTACTATGTCCTTGCATTCACCTAAAGAAATCGCCGCTATCGCTATTCAGTCCGGCGTGACGAAAAGCCGTCTTCCCGTTTCATCGCTGCTGATCCTCGGCTTTATGGCCGGCGCGTTTATTGCTGTCGGCTTCCTGCTCGATCTGCATGTTATCAACAAACTGCCTGCTGACTGGGGCTCCTTTGGCGGCTTTCTTGGCGCTGCGGTATTCCCGGTGGGCCTGATCCTGACGATTCTTGCCGGCGGCGAGCTGCTGACTGGCAATATGCTGACGATGCCTATCGCCTGGTTTGCTCGTCAGATCAGCGGTTTCAGCCTGCTGCGCAACTGGTTCTGGATTACCATCGCTAACTTTATCGGCAGCATCGCCGTAGCGTGGTTCTTCGGCCATATCCTCGGCATGACTGAAGGCGATTATCTGAATAAGACCGTCGCGATCGCCAGCGCGAAAGTTAACGCAGACTTCACGCACGCTTTTATTTCCGGCATCGGCTGTAACTGGCTGGTTTGTCTGGCCGTCTGGCTGGCGTTCGCCAGTAAAGATGTGGTGGGTAAAATCTTCGGCGCCTGGTTCCCGGTGATGGCGTTTGTCGCTATCGGCTTTCAGCACGTGGTCGCGAACATGTTTATCGTCCCGGCCGCCATTTTCGCCGGTCAGCTGACCTGGGCGGACTACCTGCCGAACTTTGTCGCCGTGTTCCTGGGGAACGCCGTCGGCGGCGCCGTGTTCGTTGCCCTCGCCTATTTCCTTGCTTACCGCCCGGCTGCGGAAGCGGCGACCACCCCGCGTTAATCTCTTTCTCCTTCGCCTGCGGGTGGAGGAGATCACTTTTTCTGTTAGTGATCCACGTTAGTTAATCGCGTCACGTTTTCATGTAATATATCCGCCTGTTGCTTAAGTTTACAGGGACTGAAACGTGAAAGAGGAATGGTTAACGCCGGACGAACTTGCCCAGCGGACAGGCTACACGCGCCAGACAATCAACAAGTGGATTAAGCGCGAGGGATGGATTACGCAGCCAAAACCCGGCGTTCAGGGCGGCAAAGCGCGTATTGTGAAAATCGATGAGCGTGTAACGCATTATCTGAACGCCGCGCGTCACGCCGCCGAACCTGCAGGCACCTATCTGGCGAAGCCGAATTCCCTGCCTGCCCTGTTGCTCTCTTTCGCTCAGCAAATGACGCCGCCGGAACAGGAAAGGCTGCAAAATCTCCTGTTGCGCGAAGGGGTGAAAGGATTGTTGCAGCGGCTGGATATTGAAGATAAGTAAAAAAAAACCGGAAGCGCGCTTCCGGTTTTTTTATGCAGCAGAAAAATTAACCCTGCGCTTCGCGCTCGCTGATAAAGGCCAGCGCCTTTTCGATACGCGCCACGGCGCGTGATTTGCCGATCGCCTGAACAGTGACATCCAGCGCAGGCGACTGGCCGGCGCCGGTCACCGCAACGCGCAGCGGCATGCCGACTTTGCCCATGCCCACTTCCAGCTCGTCCGCCGTCGCCTGAATCGCGTGATGGACGTTTTCCGCTGTCCAGTCGCTGATAGCGGCCAGCTTGTCACGCACCAGCTCCAGCGGCTGACGCGCCACCGGACGCAGATGTTTCTTCGCTGCGTCGGCGTCAAAGGCATCGAATTCCTCATAGAAATAGCGGCAAGAAGCGGCCATCTCTTTCAGGGTTTTGCAGCGTTCGCCCAGCAGCTTCACCAGCTGAGCCAGCTCTGGGCCGGTACGGGTGTCGATCTGCGCCTGCTCGATATGCCATTGCAGATGAGTCGCCACATATTCCGGCGGCAGCGTATTAATATAGTGATGGTTCAGCCATTGCAGCTTCTCCGTGTTGAAGGCGCTGGCGGATTTGCTCACCGCATCCAGCGAGAACAGCTGCTTCATCTCATCGACAGAGAAGATCTCCTGATCGCCGTGAGACCAGCCCAGACGCACCAGATAGTTCAGCAGCGCTTCCGGCAGATAGCCGTCGTCGCGGTACTGCATGACGCCAACCGCGCCGTGACGCTTGGAAAGCTTCTTGCCGTCGTCGCCGAGGATCATTGAAACGTGCGCATAGACCGGCACCTGCGCGCCGATCGCCTTCAGGATATTAATCTGGCGCGGCGTGTTGTTGATATGATCTTCGCCGCGGATCACATGGGTGATGCCCATATCCCAGTCATCGATCACCACGCAGAAGTTATAGGTCGGCGAACCGTCGGTGCGGCGGATAATCAGATCGTCCAGCTCCTGATTGCTGAATTCGATCGGACCGCGGATCTGATCGTCAAACACCACGGAGCCTTCCTGCGGGTTGCGGAAGCGCACAACGTGCGGCTCGTTATCGGCATGGTGCTCATGGCTGTCGCGGCAGTGGCCGTCGTAGCGCGGCTTTTCGCCGTTCGCCATTTGCGTTTCGCGCAGCTGCTCCAGACGCTCTTTCGAGCAGTAGCATTTATAGGCCGTTCCCGCTTCCAGCATCTCATCGATCACCGCATTGTAGCGATCAAAGCGTTTGGTCTGATAGTAAGGGCCCTCATCCCAGTCCAGGTTCAGCCAGTTCATGCCATCCATAATGGCGTCGATAGCCTGCTGGGTGGAACGCTCCAGATCGGTATCTTCAATACGCAGCACGAACTCGCCGCCGTGATTGCGGGCGAACAGCCAGGAATAGAGCGCGGTGCGGGCGCCGCCGACGTGCAGGTAACCGGTTGGACTCGGCGCGAAACGGGTTTTGATTTTCATTGAGCTTGCCTTAGTGCGCAGATTTCTGCGAAATGACAGAAAAGATGATTTTCATGCATGGTTCCAGTGCGCATATTCTATCACCTGCCCCTGATTCCTCAACGGCAAACCCGGCGTTGATGCGCCAGGCCGCTGAATTTTCATGTCTCTTCGCCAGGGTTTCGACTAAAAGCGCGACAGGCTGCCTAATTTTAAGACGAACAAACATTTTCGTTTTAAAAAGCGTTGACTCATTTCCAACTCTCCCTATAATGCGACTCCACACAGCGGGGGTGATTAGCTCAGTTGGTAGAGCATCTCCCTTACAAGGAGGGGGTCGGCGGTTCGAGCCCGTCATCACCCACCATCTTTGATAACTGTCGCACCGAAACGGGTGATTAGCTCAGTTGGTAGAGCACCTCCCTTACAAGGAGGGGGTCGGCGGTTCGAGCCCGTCATCACCCACCATCGGGTCGTTAGCTCAGTTGGTAGAGCAGTTGACTTTTAATCAATTGGTCGCAGGTTCGAATCC
>NZ_JANION010000110.1:0-2544 GCF_024610815.1 Mixta sp. | reverse complement strand
TTATTACGAGGGGAACATGGTTACTAAGATTACCGGCATTGTTATCGCCCTGATCGGTGCGGCAATGCTTTATATGGGCGGCAAGCTGCTGTTGCTTGGGGGGAGCCCGTTCTACGCGATCATGGCGGCAGGTCTGTTGGTGATTGCCGTCACGCTGATGATGAACAAGAAAATTGCCTTAACGGCGTGCGCCGTGCTGCTGTGGGTCACGCTGTTCTGGATGATCTATGAAGTGGGCTTTGATAAATGGCAGTGGATTCCGCGCGGCGACATTCTCGGCCTGATTGGCGTCTGGCTGGCGATGCCGTGGGTGGTGCGCCCGCTGACCGGCCGCAAATTCCATCCGTTTCTGGGCTCCACGCTGATTATTATCGTGGCGCTGGTGATCGGCATGATGTTCTACGATCCGTTGCCGCAGGAAGGAACCATCACCAACGCCCGTCAGCCTGCCGACGCCGCCGTCGCGCACAATGACTGGGCGGCCTACGGCGGTACCAGCAACGGTCTGCGTTTCTCGGCGCTAAACCAGATCAACAAGCAGAACGTCAAGGATCTGGAGGTCGCCTGGACCTACCACACCGGAGACCTGCGTCAGAGCGACGACGCCAGCGAATATACCTTTGAAGCCACGCCGCTGAAGGTCAACAACACACTCTACTTCTGTACGCCGCATAACGAAATTCATGCGCTGGTGCCGGAAACCGGCGCGCTGAAGTGGAAATATGTCCCGGAGAAAGATCGCTCCTATTTGCAGCAGCATCAGACCTGCCGCGGCGTCAGCTACTATGCGCCGAGCGAAGCGCAGCAGGCGCAGGCGACGGCGGCCCCGGCTCTCTGCCGCAAGCGCATTTTCAACGCCACCACTGACGCCAAACTGGTGGCGCTCGACGCCGATACCGGCAAACGCTGCGCCGATTTCGGCAACGACGGCATTGTCGATCTGCGCGCCAACATGGGCGAAATTCGTCCCCATGCGCTGATGCAGACCGCCGCGCCGCTGGTGGCGGGCAACCTGGTGATCGTCGGCGGTTCTGTCATGGATAACGGCTTCGACAAGGGCAACCCGTCAGGTGTGATCCGCGCCTATGACGTGCTGAGCGGCCGTCTGGTCTGGAACTTCGATCCGGCCAACCCGACGCAGACCCAGCCGATCGCCGCAGGCCAGAACTATCCCTATGACACGCCGGTCGCCTGGGGCACCCTGAGCGCCGATGTGAAAAACGGTCTGGTCTATGTGCCGTTTGGCAACGCCTCACCGGATGAGCTGGGCATCGAGCGCGACGCCAACAGCAATACCGAGAAGTTCCGTGATGCGCTGGTGGCGCTCGATCTGCAAACCGGCGCCTTTAAATGGCGTTTCCAGAGCTCCAACCACGACCTGTGGGATCGCGATAACCCGTCGCAGCCTTCGCTGCTGGATATCGACTATCAGGGCAACCGCCAGCCGGTTGTCGTGCTGCCGACCAAAACCGGCAACCTGTTTGTGCTGAATCGCCTGACCGGTCAGCCGGTTTACCCGATTAAACAGGTGCCGGTCTCCACCGACGGCGTCGCGGGCGAGAAATTTGCCGCTACTCAGCCAGTTTCCAGCCTGAACTTCCTGCCAGAGCCGCTGACCGAGAAATCGATGTGGGGCATTACGCCGTTCGATCAGATGGCGTGCCGCATGGATTTCAAATCGCTGCGCTACGACGGCAACCCCTGGACGCCATCGACCGAGCAGGGTTCGATTGTCTTCCCTGGCAATATCGGCGTGTTTAACTGGGGTTCAGTGGCTATAGACCCGGAGCGTCAGATCCTGATCGCTTCGCCGGTGCGCCTGGCCTATAAATACACCCTGATCAAGCGTACGCCGGAAACCGCCACCAAACGTATGTTCACGCAGGATGGCCAGCCTTACTGGAACGAAAACTTCCACGGCGACTATGCGATTCATATTCAGCAGCTGGCCTCCAGCCTGGGTATTCCGTGCATTGCGCCGCCGTGGGGACGCATGGTGGGCGTGGATCTGAAAAGCGGCAAAACCGAATGGCTGCGTCGCGTCGGCACCACGAAAAACCTGAACACCAGCTTCCTGCCGGGCCGCTTCCCGATCGGCTTCCCGATGGGCATGGTGGCGCACGGCGGTCCGCTGACCACTGCGGGCGACCTGGTATTCCACGGCGCGACGGCGGATAACTTCTTCCGCGCCTATGACATCAGCACCGGCAAACTGCTGTGGCAGACCGAGCTGGATGCGGGCGCGCAGGCGACGCCGTCTACCTGGCTGGGCAACGACGGTAAACAGTACGTGGTGATCGCCGCTGGCGGCCACGGCTCGCTGGGCACCAAACAGGGCGACAGCGTGGTTGCGTTCCGCCTGAAGTAAATACTGATGGTTATTATTAAGGCGCCTGCGGGCGCCTTTTTTGTGGGCGATATATTTGTTTATTATGCGTTGAGAAATGACGCTGGCCATACCCACTTTTTTCAGGTTAGCCTGGGCGCTGACGTTATTAATGTTGTTTTATTGATAAAGCATTTAGGTTGAATGTTATTTATTAG
>NZ_JANION010000109.1:0-16148 GCF_024610815.1 Mixta sp. | reverse complement strand
GTATTATATCCAGACGTTAAATATATCAATGTGAGAATTGTCTCTAATTCGGCCGGGGGAAAAACCGCTTAGCATAGCTATTTTTTTATCGTGCCGGAATGAAAGATTATTTTACGCCAGGAAGGCGATAAGCCTTTCTGTCTTACTGTTAAAGCGCGGCCGTAGCGTTTAAAACCGGAAAATATCCTTTAAACCTGCTAACGATCCTATTTAACCCCCCTGCTACAGGGCAGGTAATAAAAGCGCTAAACCGCGTTTAAAACACATTATTGTTTTGCGCTCACCAGCAACGATAGAGTCGCCTTTTTGTGAGCTGACGAAGGATAACCGTAACGACAGGCGCTGCGCGATCCTGCAAATCGTAGGCATATCCGGCGCCGCTCGCCATGAAAAAATCCAGATAAGATCTTGCTTATCTTCATGTTATCAACCCGGCCGCAGTGACGGAAAAGGGCGCGGCGGCGTCCGATGCGGCCTGTACCTCAGAAGCGGTAAACTTCCATTACTCTCAGGCTAACGATCCTGCGCCCTGCTTAATTGATGCATAGCGCTGACAGGCAGAGACTCTTCTCATCGATTTGAGTTAAATCACAAATGAGCCAGGAGGTTAGCCATGTTGCCTGAATCATCATCAGGCCGCGTCTGGGATACCCGTCGCACTGAAAAACAGCGACGCATTGCATCACTCGCTATTCCAGGCAAAGTTCTGCCCACCGACGATTTACCTAATGTCCTTGAAAAACTGATTGCTCCCGGCGACCGCGTGGTGCTGGAGGGGAATAACCAGAAATAGGCCGATTTTCTGTCGCGCATGCTGGCGGAGGTCAACCCGCAGAAGATTCACGATCTGCATATGATTATGCCGAGCGTCAGCCGCAGCGAGCATCTGGATATTTTTGAAAAAGGCATCGCCCGTAAACTCGATTTCTCCTTTTCCGGTACGCAAAGCCTGCGTATTTCCCAACTGCTGGAAGATGGTCAGCTGGAAATCGGCGCGATTCATACCTATATCGAACTCTACGCCCGTCTCTATGTCGATCTCGTGCCGAATGTCGCGCTGGTCGCTGGCTTTAAAGCCGACCGCCAGGGCAATCTCTACACCGGCCCCAGCACCGAAGATACGCCCGCGCTGGTAGAAGCCGCCGCGTTCCGCAACGGCATCGTCATCGCTCAGGTGAACGAGCTGGTGAACGACGTGAATGACCTGCCGCGCGTCGATATCCCTGGTTCCTGGATCGATTACGTGGTGGTCGCCGACCAGCCTTTCTTTATTGAGCCGCTGTTCACCCGCGACCCGCGTCTGATCAAACAGGAGCATGTGTTGATGGCGATGATGGCCATCAAAGGCATCTACGCCGAACATCAGGTGCAGTCCCTGAATCACGGCATCGGCTTTAACACCGCCGCCATCGAGCTGCTGCTGCCGACCTACGGCGAGAAGCTTGGACTCAAGGGCAAAATCTGCCGTCACTGGACGCTCAACCCGCACCCAACGCTGATCCCCGCGATTGAAAGCGGCTGGGTGGAGAGCATCCACAGCTTCGGTAGCGAACTGGGGATGGAAAACTACATCGCCGCGCGCCCGGACATCTTCTTTACCGGCCCGGACGGATCGATGCGATCCAACCGCGCCTTCTGCCAGCTGGCCGGTCAGTATGCAGTCGATATGTTTATCGGTTCGACATTGCAGGTCGACGGCTACGCCAACTCCTCTACCGTCACGCGCGGTCGTCTCTCCGGTTTCGGCGGTGCGCCGAACATGGGCCACGATCCCCATGGCCGTCGTCACGCCACCCCAGCCTGGCTGGCGATGATCGACCAGCCCGATCCGCTGGTGCGCGGCCGTAAGCTGGTGGTGCAGATGGTGGAAACCTTCCAGGCGGGCGGCAAACCGACCTTCGTGGAAAAACTCGACGCCATTGACGTAGGCAAAGCCTCCGGCATGCCGTTGGCGCCGGTAATGATCTACGGCGACGACGTGACCCACGTGCTGACGGAAGAAGGCATCGCCTATCTCTATCGCGCGCAGTCGATGGAAGAGCGTCGGGCGATGGCGGCGGCGGTGGCCGGCATCACCGATATCGGCCTCGGCGTTGACGCTAAACGCGTAGAGCAGCTGCGACGCGAAGGCAAAATCGCCTGGCCGGAAGATTTAGGCATTCGCCGCAGCGAAGCGAGCCGTTCCCTGTTGGCCGCAGGCAGCGTCGCGGACCTGGTGGAATGGTCCGGCGGTCTTTACAACCCGCCAGCTAAATTCCGGAGCTGGTAATGGCGATGCCACCGCAACGCTCAGCAGAGCGCGCTGAAAAGCTGGCCCTCCGCCTGGCGGAGCGGGCAAGCGGCGCGCTGATTGACGAAGCGCGCCTGACGCCGAAGCCGGGCCTGGTGGACGGACGCGGCAGCGGGGCGCATCACGACCTGACGCTGGCGCTGATGGAGCGATCCGCTCGCGCGCTACAACCCACCTTTTACGCGCTGGCGCTAAACAGTTGGCGACGTCCGGCGGATATCGCGCTGCGCCAGCAGGTCGGTCAGCTGGGGCGCGAAGGCGAAGCGCGGATGATGGCGGCCACGCAGGGCGTCAACACCCATCGCGGCGCGATCTGGGCGCTGGGGTTGTTGGTCAGCGCCGCCGCCATGCTCGACGTCAAAAGCACGGCGCAGGCGGTATGCCAGACCGCCGCCGCGCTGGCGCGGCTGCCGGACGATCGCGCGCCGCGCACCTTTAGCAAAGGGCTGCGCGCCACGCAGCGTTATCACGTGCCGGGCGCGCGCGAAGAGGCGCAGCAGGCGTTTCCGCATATTGCTCAACTGGCGCTGCCGCAGCTACGGCGCAGCCGCGCGGCGGGCGCGTCGGAAGCGCAGGCGCGACTGGATGCGCTGATGGCGATCATGACCTCGCTGAGCGATACCTGCGTCCTGTCGCGTGCCGGACTGGCTGGCCTGGAGGCGATGCGCCAGGGCGCGCGTCAGGTGCTGAGCGCGGGCGGCTGCGGGACGCCGGAAGGCGAGCAGGCGCTGGCGCGTCTCGACGCCGATATGCTGCGTCTGAACGCCTCGCCGGGCGGCGCGGCGGATCTGCTGGCGGCCACGCTGTTTCTCGATGGTATTTGCTTACCTACAGATTGAGGATGTTATGGAACAAATCACACTTTCTTATCCCGCCACGCGCACCCTGTATGGGCAGGCGCTGGCTGGCGTCGTGGGCTCCGGCGATATGGAAGCCCTGTTTGTCGCCGATCAGGGCGAACGTCTTGAAGTCGATATCACCACTTCCGTGGTTAATTTCGAAGCGCGCTGGCGTGCGCTGTTCGACCGTCTCAGCACGTTGAACGGCCTGCCGTCCGGCAAGCTGACCATTCATGATTTCGGCGCCACGCCGGGCGTCGCGCGAATCCGTATTGAACAGGTATTTGAGGGGGCAAGCGATGCGTAACGACAGCAGTTTTATTGAGCTGCGGGCGCGTGAACGCGCGCGTCTGCTGCTGGACGAAGGATCTTACCGCGAACTGCTCGATCCGTTTGACGGCGTCATGTCGCCCTGGCTGCCGATGCAGGGCATTGTGCCGCAGGCCGATGACGGCATGGTGGTGGCGAAAGGCACCATCGACGGCAAGCCGACGGTGGTGATCGCTATCGAAGGCACCTTCCAGGGCGGCAGCATGGGCGAAGTCTCCGGCGCCAAAATGGCGGCGGCGCTGGAGCTGGCGGCGGAAGATCACCGTCGCGGCGTGCCGACGCAGGCGGTGCTCTGCCTGGAAACCGGCGGCGTGCGCTTACAGGAAGCGAACCTGGGGCTGGCGGCAATTGCCGACATCCACGCCGCCATCGTCGACCTGCGACGCTATACCCCGGTCGTCGGCGTGATTGCCGGCACCGTCGGCTGCTTCGGCGGCATGTCAATCGCGGCCGGACTGTGCAGTTCGCTGATCGTCACCCGCGAAGCGCGCCTGGGTCTGAACGGCCCGCAGGTTATCGAGCAGGAGGCGGGCATCGAAGAGTATGACTCGCGCAACCGGCCCTTTATCTGGAGCATCACCGGCGGCGAGGTGCGCTATCGCAGCGGCCTGGCGGACGTGTTGGTGGACGACGGCGTCCATGCGGTGAAACAGGCGGTGAACGCGGCGCTGGCGCGCGGCGTACCGGAACAGCATCGTACCGACGATTACGCACGCATGCTGGCGCGCCTGGAGGCCGTAGACACCAGCCGTCAGGCAGACAGCGAACAGATTCAACAATTTTTTGCGGAGGATTCGCTATGAGTTCAATCAGTCGCGGCGAAACATGGCTGGCGCTGCTGAGTCAGAATGCGCCTCGCTTAGAGGGGCTTTGCCCGTCGGTTCAGGTGGCGGACGCCGACCTGAATGGGGAGAACGTGCGTTACATCGCCGTCGTGCCCGATGAAAACAACCACTTTCCGCGCGCCGCCAACGGCGAGGTCGGTCTGCTGGAAGGCTGGACGCTGGCGAAAGTGGTGCAGGAAACCATCGCCGCCGACGCGCAGGCGGAACGTAAACGCCCAATCGTCGCGGTAATCGACGTGCCGAGCCAGGCCTACGGACGCCGCGAAGAAGCCTTCGGCATCCATCAGGCGCTGGCGGCCTCGGCCGCCGCCTGGGCGCAGGCGCGTCTCGCCGGGCACCCGATTGTCGGGCTGATCGTCGGCAAGGCGATGTCCGGCGCTTTCCTGGCGCACGGTTATCAGGCCAACCGGCTGATCGCCTTTAACGATCCCGGCGTCCTGATTCACGCCATGGGCCAGGCTTCCGCGGCGCGCATTACGCTGCGCAGCGTCGATGCCCTGATGGCGCTCGCCTCAACGGTGCCGCCGATGGCCTATGACGTGGAAAATTATCAGACGCTGGGCCTGCTGGACGAGATGCTGAATATCGCCAAACCGGACGCGCCTGACGACCAGGCGAAACAGCAGGTAATGGAAGCGCTGATCCGCGCCATCGGGGACGCCCGTAACGGCGACCGCAGCCTGCAACACCGTCTGCGCGGTGAAAACCGCCGCAGCTCCGCGCTGGTGCGCGAACGTATGCGCGCGCTCTGGTAATCCATGTTGTTAAGACAAACCTGCCAGGTGGATCGTGATGGGCACTCGCTGCCCATCCATAAAAACAGCCTGTAAAACAATAAACCATCGCACCTGTGCAAACTTTTAACTCATATTTACAGGTGACCTATGACTTATACTATTCTCCACGCGCTCGCCCCTATTTTCGTCATCATGCTGTTGGGCTTTATGGCCGGCAAGGCGAAAATGGTGGATAACAAGAACGTCGCTTTACTCAATATCTTCGTAATGGATTTCGCACTGCCGGCCGCGCTGTTCAGCGCTACTGTTCAGACGCCCTGGAGCGGGATTGTCGAACAGATGCCGCTGGTGGTGGTGCTAACGCTGGCGATGTGGATCGCCTACGCCGCCATCTATTTTCTCTGTATCAAGGTCTTCCATAAGTCGCCGCAGGACGCCGCGGTGTTGACTCTGACGGTGGCGCTGCCGAACTATGCCGCGCTGGGACTGCCGATCCTCGGCAGCGTGCTGGGCGAAAACGCCAGCACCTCGCTCTCGGTGGCGGTTTCTATCGCCTGCGGCTCGGTATTGATGACGCCGTTCTGCCTGCTGATCCTGGAGCGTGAAAAAGCGCGCGAGGCGGGTACGGTGCAGGGATCGTCCCTGACCATGCTGCCGGTGTTGATGTGGCGCTCGGTGAAAAAACCGATTGTCTGGGGACCGCTGCTGGGGGTGGTGTTATCGGCGCTGGGCATTCATATGCCTGACCTGGTGCTGACGGCAATCAGACCGCTGGGCCTGGCCGCTACCGCCGCCGCGCTGTTCCTGACCGGCTTGATCCTGTCGGCGCGCCAGCTGAAGCTGAACGGCGCGGTCGCGCTCTCCAGCGTCACCAAGCTGCTGATTCAGCCGCCGATCGCCTGGGCGCTGGTGCTGGCGTTAGGGTTGCACGGTTCGCTGGCGATCACCTCGATTCTGATGGTGGCGCTCTCCGCCGGCTTCTTCGGCGTGGTGTTTGGCAACCGCTTCGGCGTGCAGTCGCCTGATGCGGAAGCGACCTTGCTGATAACGTCGGTGCTCTGTATCGTGACGCTGCCTTTATTTATCTCTTTAACCGCAGGAATGTAATTGATGGCGCCGCGTCCCCACGACTTAATCTGGCTGAACGATTCTCAGGCGTTACAGGGCGATCTGCCTGACTGGGTGGCGCTACAGTGGCAGCCTACGCTGCCGCTGGTGGTGCGCCGGGATACCCATCCGGCCGGGCTGATCGCCGTCGGGATTCGCGGTATGGGACGTGAGCGGCGCGCCGCCGCCTGGCTGGACGCGGCGGCGATAATCCGTTTCGTCACGCCGGAATCGCTGGCTGACGTCGGGCTGCTGCTACGTTCGATTTTCGTCTCGCAGCCGCCGGTGCAGGGCGCGATCCTGCTGGCGCAGCAGAGCTGGCCGTGGCAGTGGGGCATTACCGGCAGCTGCGGCTACGCGCTGGCGACCGAGGTGCCGGTGCTGCACAGCGGCAGCGATCTCGACCTGCTGATCCGCGCGCCGCAGCCGCTGGCGCCAACCGCGTTTCAGCGCTGGCAGCAGCAGGTCGACCGCCTGCCGTGCCGCGCGGATACGCAGGTCGAGACGCCCTGCGGCGCGTTCGCCCTCAACGAGTGGCTGCGCGACGGGCGCGCTGTTGAAAACCAACCGGGGACCGCAGCTGGTCAGCGATCCCTGGCGGGCTGAGATGGAGGTTTAGGCTAATGAAAGTGTTGTTTATGTTCCCCGGCCAAGGGCCGCAGCGTCCCGGCATGTTGCAGGGATTGCCGTGCGGCGACGAACTGCTGGCGGAAGCGAGCGAGGCGCTCCATGAAGATGTCGCCCGGCTGGACAGCGCCGAAGCGCTGCGGCATACCCGCGCGGTGCAGCTTTGCCTGCTGATCGCGGGCGTCGGTTGGGCGCGCGAGCTGGCGCGTCAGGGATTGCAGCCGGATATGGTCAGCGGCCTGTCGATCGGCGCTTTTCCGGCGGCGGTAACGGCGGGGGCATTGGATTTCGCTAACGCGCTGCGTCTGGTGGCGCTGCGCGGCGAGCTGATGGAGCAGGCTTATCCTTCAGGCTATGGTTTGACCGCGATTACCGGCCTGAGCCAGAGCGATATCGAACCGCTGCTGGGCGACTGCTACCTGGCGAATATTAACGCCGCGCAGCAGATGGTGATCGCCGGCAGCGAAGAGGCGATGCAGCAGGCGGCGCAGCGGGCGGCGGCGCACGGCGCGCAGAAGGTGCATCGGCTGGCGGTCAGCGTGCCTTCCCACTGCGCCTTGCTGAACGAACAGGCGCGGCGGCTGGCGCAGGCTTTCGCTGACGTCACGCTGACGCGCCCGCGCTACGCCTATCTGAGCGGCAGCACTGCCCGTCAGCTGTGGCAGCCGGAGCAGATTGCCGACGACCTGGCGATGAATATGGCGCGCACCGTGCGCTGGCACGAGGCGATGGAAGCGGCCAACGAGCGCGATGTCGGCCTGGCGCTGGAGATGCCTCCCGGCGCGGTGCTGACCGGTCTGGCGCGCGAACCGCTGGCGCGCGGCGACGCGCTGTCGCTGGAGCGATCCGGCGTCGCGCTGACGCCGACTTCACGCGCATACATCCGGCCTTCCGCCACCAGCGCCAGCAGATTAGGATCGTGTTCGCGGTTGCGGTCGAAGACGATGGCGATCAGCTGCCGCATCTGATAGGGCTCCGCCAGCGGGATCAGTTGCAGGCTGCTTTCATAAATCCGTCGCATTCTGCCGGGCACCAGCGCATAGCCGACGCCCGCCTGCACCAGGCTCAGCATGGAAAAGATATCGTTAACGCGCATCACGATATTGGCGTCGAAACCGGCAATGCCGAACGCCTCCTGAAAGCCGTGAAAGGTAGCGAACCCCTCCGCCAGCGAAACGAACTTTTGCTGGCGGTAATCGCGCAGATCGGCGCTCGGCCCGTCGCCCAACTGCGCATCCGCCGGCGCCGCCATAAAAATCGTGTCCTCGAACAGCGGCAGCACCTCATGGCGCCGCCGGTCAATCTGGCTGTCGGTGACAGAGAGCAGGATCGCGTCCAGTTCGCCCTGCTGTAGCTTTTCCAGCAGCAGCTGATTTGAACCCATTGTTAAATCCAGCTCCAGATCGGGGCGGCGCAGCTTCATGCCCATAATCAGGCGCGGTACGGTCTCCAGCGTTAGCGAATAGAGCGTGCCGATGCGCATCCGCTTCTGTCCCAGTCCCGCCTTATTGCGCGCTTCGGTAATCCCTTTCGCCATGACATCCACCGCGTCCAGCGCGTATTCCAGCAGCGTATGCGCGGCGGGCAGCGGTTTCAGGTTGCGTCCCTGATGGATAAACAGTGGACAGCGTATATTTTCTTCAAGGGTATGCAGGGCGCGATGCACGCTGACATTGCTCAGGCTCAGCTGTTCAGCGGCGCGGGCGATGTTGCCGCAGGCCATAAAGGCGATAAAGATTTCCAGCTTGCGAAAACTCATGTCGGCGTCGATTTTCATGCAGGCTCCCTGTCTGGTTAAAACATCAGTGAATGCAGGGAAGCATAACCGGTTTAGCGCACAGCGTTTTTGATTTCCTGCGTAGACAAAAGACGCCGCTTCCTTTCCTTGCCCGGCGACAAAACCCTGCCCGCAATCTGGGTTAAGTTATTTAGTTAAGATCATTTCACCTGTAAAGCGCTGAATAATTTGTCACCCTTGCCGATATGCATGGAAAGAAGCCGTCTGCCGAAATGCGTTTGGGCGGACAGATAAGTTTTTCTTTAGCGTAGCGCTGGTCAGCCAGACGCACTACGTCGCCATGTCCAACCAACTCAGACCTCAGTCTGGGCCGCAAGCGGGCAACATGATGAACGAAAACTCAGATAAATATTATCGGCTACTGGTGCAGAGCGTAGTCGATTACGCCATTTATATGATCCATCCCGACGGCACTATCGCCAACTGGAACGTGGGCGCCGAACGGGTAACCGGCTATCTGCCAGAGGAGATCATCGGCAAAAACATCGCCGTGTTTTACAGCGAAAGCGAACGGGCGAAGGGCGTTGCGCTAAAAAACCTTGCCGTCGCCCAGCGCGACGGCCGTTTTGAAATGGAAGGCTGGCGTTACCGCAAAGACGGCAGCGCCTACTGGGCGCTGGTAGTGATCGACGCGATCTATGAAGATCAAGGCGGCATGCTGGGGTTTGCGGTGATTACCCGCGACTGTACCGAACAGCAGGCGCTGCTGCGCCAGGAGCGCGAGCAGGAGCAGAAGTTCCGTCTGCTGGTAGAAGGCGTCACTGACTACGCCATCTATATGCTCGATACCGATGGCATGGTAATGAACTGGAACAGCGGCGCTCAGCGCGCTAAAGGCTATGCCGCAGATGAGATCGTCGGGAAACACTTCTCTACCTTCTACAGCCTGCAAGAGCGCATGGCCTATATTCCGGAAAAGAACCTGCAAACCGCTTTTCGTACCGGCCGCTTCGAAGATAAAGGTTGGCGCTACCGCAAGGACGGCAGCGCGTTCTGGGCGCATGTGGTGATCGACGCCATTCTGGATGACAACGGCAAGCTGCTCGGCTATGCGAAAATTACCCGCGACTGTACCGAACAGCGGGAAATGCAGCGCGAACGGCGCACCCAGGAAGAAAAGTTTCGCCTGCTGGTGGAGAGCGTCACCGATTACGCCATCTATATGCTTGATACCGGCGGCCACGTGGTGAACTGGAACGCCGGCGCCCAGCGCGCAAAGGGCTACGTCACCAGCGAAATTATCGGCCAGCACTTTTCGTTGTTCTACAGCTCGCAGGAGCGGCAGAGCAGAATTCCCGACGCCAATCTCAATATCGCGCGCCGAACCGGGCGGTTTGAAGATCAGGGCTGGCGCTATCGTAAAGACGGCAGCGCGTTCTGGGCGCATGTAGTGATTGACGCCATCCGCGACGAAAGCGGCAAGCTGGTCGGTTTTGCGAAAATCACCCGCGACGTCACCGAACGGCGCGAATATGAGCAGCAGATCCTGCGCGCCAAAGATTTGGCGGAGGCGCAGAGCGAACGCATGACCTCGATGTCGCGATTTCTTGACACCATCATCACCAGCATTCCCTCCTGCGTGCTGGTGGAGGATGCCGTTTCACGCGAAATCCTGCTGGCGAACCGCAAGGCCGAGCAGCTGTTCGGCATGGAAAAAAACAGCATCCACGGCAAAAAGCCGCATGAGTTTATGCCGCCGGAGCTGAGCGATTATTTTAACGCGCTGGCCGATGCGGCGCTGCGCAGCGAAGGCGTCCATCAGAGCGAACGGCAGCTGGTGACCGTTGGCGGCGAGCGCATTCTGCACACCCGCGCGGCGACAGTACGCGGCGGCGATGCGCGCACCCACTATGTCATGCTGATCGTGGACGACGTTACCGATCAGCGCGCCGCCGATGCGCGCATTCACCATATGGCCCATCATGACTACCTGACCAGCCTGCCTAACCGCATTCTGTTCCGCCAGCGGCTGAGCGATGCATTGCGTCAGGATGCGCTGCACGAACGGCAAACCGCCGCGCTTTGTCTCGATCTCGACAACTTTAAGAACGTGAACGACGCGCTGGGTCACCAGATGGGCGATGAGCTGCTGCGCGCTATCGGCAGGCGTCTGCGCGCGGTGCTGCGCGAGCAGGATACGCTGGCGCGCATTGGCGGCGATGAGTTCGCCATCGTGCTGCCGGGCCTCAACAACCGTCAGGAAGCGAGCATGGTAGCGCAGCGGCTGATCGATGTCGTGATGCCGCCGGTCAATGTCGAAGGGCATAACCTGTCGGTGGGGATGAGCATCGGCATCGCCTTCGCCGATGCAGAGCTTTCTTCGCCGGAGCAGCTGCTGCGCTGCGCCGATATGGCGCTGTACGAGGCGAAGCGCAACGGACGCAACCGCTACGAATACTTCACGCTGGAGATGGATGTGCAGGCGCGCACCCGACGCAGCCTGGAGAACGATCTGCGCGAGGCGATCACTGAAAATCAGCTGCGGCTCTATTATCAGCCGATCACCAACAGCGAGCAGAAAGCGATTATCGGCTACGAAGCGCTGATGCGTTGGCATCATCCGGTGAAGGGGCTGATTATGCCGGGCGAGTTTATCGCCATCGCCGAAGAGACCGGGTTGATCCACAGCCTCGGCGCCTGGGCGCTGTATGAAGCGTGCCGCGAAGCAAAAAACTGGCCGGGCGATCAGACGGTGTCGGTTAACCTGTCGCCGGTGCAGTTTAAAAACAGCGCGCTGGTCTCAACGGTGGAGGGCGCGCTGCGCGAGTCGGGACTGGAGCCGTGGCGGCTGGAGATGGAAATTACCGAATCGGTGTTGCTGGACGATACGCTGGGCAATATTCGCACGCTGCAAAGCCTGAAGGCGTTGGGCGTGCTGATTGCGCTGGATGATTTCGGCACCGGCTACTCATCGCTCAGCTACCTGCGATCCTTCCCGTTCGATAAGATTAAGATCGATAAGTCGTTTATCAGCGATATGAGCGATAGTCGGGAAGCGCTGGCGATCATTCGCGCCATTACCGGCATGAGCCGCAGTCTGGATATTCAGATCACCGCCGAAGGCGTGGAAAGCCGCGAGCAGTTCGACAAGCTGAAAGAGGAGGGGTGTACCCTGTTCCAGGGCTACTTCTTTGGCCGACCGCAGCCCTCTGAGCTACGGCTGACCATGCTGTAAAAAGCCGATCCCGGCGGGCCAGCCGCGCGCCGGGACAGCTTATTCTCAGGCCGTCGGGCCGTGGCTGTCGCCATTCATCTGCGCCAGATCTTTATCGACAAAGAACAGGCTTTTGCCGCTGTCGCCCACCAGCGCCAGCTTATCCAGCACCGATTTAAACAGCTTCTCTTCTTCGTGCTGTTCGGCCACGTACCATTGCAGGAAATGGAAAGTCGAGTAGTCCTGGCTGATCATCGCCGCGTGTGCCAGCTCGTTGATTTTGCGCGTAATCAGCTGCTCATGCTCGTAGGTTTGCTGGAACAGGTCCGCCAGGGAGTTAAAGGAGACCGGCGGCGCGGCGATGCTGCCCAGCACCGGCATGACGCCCGTATCGCTGAGGTAGTCAAACAGGCGCTGCATATGTTCCATCTCTTCACGCGAGTGGGATTTTAAAAACGCCGCCGCGCCTTCAAAGCCTTTGTCGCTGCACCAGGCGCTCATCTGCAAATAGAGATTGGCGGAATAGAACTCCAGATTAAGCTGGTCGTTTAAACGCGCGGTCATTTCATTAGTCAGCATAGCGATTCCTTGTTATTGGCAGGCAAAAGTTCTTTGGCGAATTATGCAGCAAAGCGGCGTAAAGCAACATGCTTTTTTGCGCTTTTTTCGATTTTAATGTTTTGATTTTAAAGATAATTAATTCGTTAACTGAATGCGACTAACTCGCATTTTCAACCGTATTCGCGTCGGCTGAATAGTCATTAATGGCTTTCAATGGGTAATTTGTTACATCATCACTAAATGTCACACTTTTCGCTGCGCATACGCATCTTTCCGCTAGTGCGCAGAGGGGAGCGCTTTATCATGAACGGTAAAAATGAGAATACGTAAAATTGCCGTTTGCTGAATGAATATTCGTGATTTCGTCGCCGAAGAGAAACTGTTTCGCTATCGCGCGCTGACCGCCTTTGGGCTGGTGGTCGTCTGTTTCGCTATTCTGATCGTCAACCTCTGGCATGTGCAGGTGCAGCAGCACCAGTACTATCAGACCCGATCCGACAGCAACGACATCAAAACGATCCCTGTCGCGCCCCGACGCGGCATTATTTACGATCGCAACGGCATCGCGCTGGTGAAAAACATCACCTGGTATGACATTACAGTGATGCCCTGGAAGGTAAAAGATATGGCGGCGCTGTTGCAGGCGCTGACGCCCATTGTCGATCTGACGCCGGAGGAGGCGAACGATTTTCGCCAGGCGTTGCGCCAGAGCAGCCGCTACCGGCCGGTGGTGCTGAAAACCGAACTGACCGAACAAGAAGTGGCGCGCTTTGCGGTGAACCAGTACCGTTTCGACGGCGTGCAGATAGAGAGTTACCAGGACCGGCAGTATCCTTACGGCGCGGCGCTGGCGCACGTCGTCGGCTACGTCTCGAAAATCAACGACCGCGACTATCAGCGCCTCAATGAAGAGGGCGTCGCGGAGAACTACGCCGCCGACCATAACATCGGCAAGCAGGGCATCGAACGCTATTACGAAGCGCAGCTGCATGGCAAAACCGGCTATCAGGAAGTGGAGGTCGATAACCACGGCCGCATTGTGCGGGTGCTGAAAGAGGTGCCGCCGGTCGCCGGCAAAAATATCTACCTGACGCTTGATCTGCATCTGCAACAGTATGTGGAAAGCCAGCTGCGCGGCCAGCGCGCGGCGGTGCTGATTGAAGATCCGCGCGACGGCTCGGTGCTGGCGATGGTCTCCAGCCCCAGCTACGATCCCAACCCGTTTGTGAAGGGCATCAGCTATCGCGCTTATCAGCAGCTGTTGCAGGATAAATCGCTGCCGCTGATCAATCGCGTCACCCAGGGACTTTATCCGCCCGCGTCGACGGTGAAGCCCTATATGGCGATGTCGGCGTTGCTGAGCGGCGTGATCACCCCGCAGACCTCCTTTTATGGCGCGCCTACCTGGACGCTGCCCGGTACTCAGCGGCGCTACCGCGACTGGAAAAAAAGCGGTCACGGCATGCTTGACGTCACCAGGGCTATCGAAGAATCGGCCGATACCTTTTTCTACCAGGTCGCGTGGGAGATGGGCATCGATCGCATCCATCAAATGCTGAGCCAGTTCGGCTATGGTAAATCCACCGGCATCGATCTGCTGGAGGAGTATAACGGCCTGCTGCCGGATCGCGCCTGGAAACAGCGTGTGCACAAGCGCGCCTGGTATCAGGGCGATACGGTGTCGGTCGGCATCGGCCAGGGTTACTGGCTCGCCACGCCGATCCAGATGGTGAAGGCGCTGGACGCGCTGATTAACAATGGACGGGTCGTGACGCCGCATCTGCTCTACGCCACCCGTAAGGGGAAACAGATCACGCGCTGGCAGCCTGCGACGCCGCCGATGCAGATCGCCGATGCGCATTCGCCTTACTGGGCGCTGGTACGCCGCGCGATGTTCGGCATGGCCAACGCGCCAAACGGCACCGGCTATAAATATTTTCACACTGCGCCTTACGGCATCGCGGCAAAAAGCGGCACCTCGCAGGTTTTCAGCCTGAAGCAGAACCAGACCTACAATGCGAAGCTGATCCCCGTGCGGTTGCGCGATCATGTGTTTTACACCGCTTTCGCGCCTTACGAAAAGCCGCGCGTGGCGATCGCGGTGATCCTGGAGAACGGCGGCGGCGAAGGCGTGTCGGCGGCGCCGGTAGTGCGGAATATCCTCGACCACATTTTCCTGCCCGACGAGCAGGAAAATGTGAAGGCGGGTTAGGGGAGTGCGCCCGGCTACTTCTCTTCCAGCGTACGGGCTACATGGCTGATGGCGCTAACCACGTCGGTCGCGCTGTCACGGATTTCGGCAATCAGCTCGCCCGCTTTTTGCGCCAGCGACACGCCGCGATCGGCGCGCTGCAAATTGCTTTCGATACCGCTCAGCGCTTTGCCTGCTAGCTGATGGTTATCACGCACCAGAGTTTCGATTTCACTGGTCGCGCGGTTAATATTGGCCGCCAGCGATCGCACCTCATTCGCCACCACCGCGAAGCTGCGTCCGTGCGCGCCAGCCCGTGCCGCTTCGATCGCCGCGTTCAGCGCCAGCAGGTTGGTCTGGCTGGCGATATTGCGGATGGTCTCCACAATTTGCCCGATTTGATCCGACTGGGCGCTGAGGCTGGAGACGTCGCCAGAGATATCGTGCAGCTCGCCCGCCAGCGCGTTGATGTTCAGTACGCTTTCTTCCACCACGCTTGCGCCGATGCGCGTGCTTTCATCCGTGTGCAGCGCGGTTTGATACGCTTGTTGCGCCGCTTCCCTTTCCTGGCTGTTTTTCTCTACCTGGGCGGTTACATTGGCGGCGAACTTCACAATCTTATAGAGCTGCCCATCCTCATCGAACACCGGGTTATAAGTGGCGCGCAGCCACAGCGTACGGCCCTGCTTATCGATACGATGAAACTGGCCGGAGACAAAATCGCCCTGGTTAAGCTTGTGCCAGAATGCGCGATACTCCTGGCTGTTGCGCAGTTCAGGCGTACAGAACATGCGGTGATGCTGACCGATAACCTCCTCTTCGCGATAGCCGGTAGCCTTCAGGAAGTTGGCGTTCGCCTTCAATACTTCGCCCTCCAGGTTGAAGCTGATGACCGCCATTGAACGATCGATGGCGGCGGTCATGGCGCGTTGCTCCTGCGCATCAAGAATATGCGGGGTGATATCCGACGCCAGCTTGATGATTTTAATGACTTTCCCGTTACGGTTGCGCACCGGCACATAGTTCGCTTCCAGCCAGACCGGACGCCCCTGTTTATCCAGCCGCAAAAACTTGTTGCTGAAGCTTTCGCCGCGTTCCAGACGTTGCCAGAACGCCTGATATTTTGGCGAGCTTACCAGTTCAGCCGGACAGAACATTCGGTGATGCTGCCCCTGAATTTCATCCAGGCGATAGCCCATGCGGCTGAGAAACAGGTCGTTGGCGTTAAGAATAATCCCCGCCGGGGTAAACTCGATGATGGCAATCGCCTTGTTAAGCGCGTTCAGCGTGGCGGAGACGTTAGCGCACTGCCGCAAAGCGAAGCGTGAAGCGAATCCTGATGTAATAGAACGAAGCATGATGAACCTTTATTGTGTTATGAGGGTTTCATCGTGAGTTATCGACCCGGCTGTTTAAAAGTTAAACGCCGGAGGGGGTGGAAAGGCGCTTTTTACCGATGGTTTTACCGATTGGTGCAAAAGAGCGCAATCAGACAAAATTCGATGAAAAGCATTTGACGACATCGCGGCTTTACGGTTTAATGCGCCCCGTTGCCCGGATAGCTCAGTCGGTAGAGCAGGGGATTGAAAATCCCCGTGTCCTTGGTTCGATTCCGAGTCCGGGCACCACTTATTCAGAGAACCCGCCCAAAAGGCGGGTTTTTGCTTTT
>NZ_JANION010000031.1:0-14093 GCF_024610815.1 Mixta sp. | reverse complement strand
ATATAAAATGGAAGAGATTGAGGATGGGAGTATCGGGATTTATTTTGAATGTGGAAATGAAGGTTTTAGTATTTTAGAAAATGAAAGCTGTTTATTTTCAGTAGACGGAAGATATGAGACTAAACAAAGGGGGTTATCTTTGTCCAGGCTGGATTTTTAGCATTAACAGTAATTTTATGGCGAGGTTGAGCAGTTAAAAGCCAGCAATACCTGGGGTATTTGCAGTCGCTGCGCAACGACGACGCGAAAGCGATGGCGCGGCAGAACGAGGTAGAAAGCCTCGAAATGCATAACGAAGGGTAATGCTTCGGTGGGATTCGGAGCCCCCTCTGCCGACGCAAACCTGTCATAGGGGCGTGCCGGCGTCCTTTCGTCAACGAGCAGCGCAAATGTTGCGCTGCTTATCACATCATGCATCAAGCCCTTTCATGCCTTCGGCTGTATAGCGCGCTCCGGCGGCGGGCAGCCTCTCTGCCGCCTGACGCAGGCGGATTTCTTCCTGCGGCGTCAGCATTATCGCCAGCGCGTCACAGTTTTCCCGCAGATGAACAGGATTGCAGGTGCCGGGGATTGGGACGATATCGTTGCCCTGCGCCAGAAGCCAGGCGAGGGTGACCTGCGCCGACGTGCAGCCTTTTTCCGCCGCCAGCGCGGCGATCTCATCCATCAGCAGACGATTGTGGGTCAGGTTATCTTCCTGAAAGCGCGGCAGGCTGGCGCGAAAATCGCCGGGCGCGAAGGTGGCCGACTGCTGGAAGCGACCTGTCAGAAAGCCACGTCCCAGCGGAGAGTAAGCCACCAGGCCAATACCCAACTCGCGGCAGGTAGGCAGCACCGCCTGTTCCACCTCGCGCGTCCAGAGCGAATATTCGGTCTGCACTGCTGCTACCGGATGCACCGCATGGGCGCGCTTCAGGGTCGCCGCGCTGACTTCGCACAGGCCGACATGGGCGATTTTCCCGTTACGCACCAGCTGCGCCAGCGTCTCCATCGTCTCCTCGATTGGCCTTGCGGCGTCGATGCGGTGAACATAATAGAGATCGATCTGCTCTACGCCCAGCCGCCGCAGAGAGTCTTCGCAGCTGCGGCGCGCATAGTCGGCGCTGTTATCGATACCGCGGCGATACTCGCCCGGTTGGCGCACGATGCCGAACTTGGTGGCAATCTTAACGGACGGCTTACGCGTCCTGAGAAAATGACCCAGCAGCTCCTCATTATGGTAAGGGCCGTACATATCGGCGGTATCGAAAAAGTTAATGCCGCTTGCCAGCGCATGATCCAGCGCCAGCAGAGAAGCGTCGTCGTCGCGCGGCCCATAAAACTCGCTCATTCCCATACAGCCCAAACCCAGCGCGGAAACCTGGAGATCGTGTGTCAGCGTTCGTTGTTGCATTGTTAGCCCTCCGTAATGTTGAACGCAGTATGTTCTTTTCCGTATACGGAAAGTAGCGCTAGAATCGGAACCCCATTTTCCATTTTTGAAAAATCCAATGTCATCATTCGTTCACTGGGATGACGCACGCATTTTTCTTGCGGTGGCGCGTTGCGGCACCCTGAGCGGCGCGGCGGAATCGTTGAAAATCGGCATCGCCACGCTGTCGCGGCGTCTGGATCGGCTTGAAGGCGCGCTCGGCGTGCCGCTGTTTACACGCCATCAAACCGGCTATCGCCTGACGGACGATGGCGAAGCGCTGCTGGAGCGCGCCGAGCGGCTGGAGCAGGCGGGACTGGCCTTTGGCGATACGTCGGGCGCGGAAAGCGGCGTGACGGGACGGGTACGCCTGGCGACGGCGGAAAACCTCGCCAACCCGCTGATCGTGCCCTCGCTTGGCGCGCTGTTTGCTCAACATCCGGCGCTGCGGGTTGAGGTGGTGAGCGGGCTGGATACGGTGAACCTCCATCGGCGCGACGCCGATCTGGCGGTCAGAATGGTGCGCCCCGAAGCGGGCAACCTGACGATAAAGCGGCTGGGCACGCTGGGTTTTGGGCTTTACGGCTCGGCGGACTATCTCTCCGCCCGCCGTGTCAGCGCGCCGTTTGTCGATGACGATTTTATTGGCTGGGCGGAAACGCATCATCATTTACCGGCGGCGAAATGGGTGCAGCGCATTCTGCGTGGCCGTCCCTGTCGGCTGGAAACCAATACGCTGTCAGCGCAGCTTGCGGCGGCGTCAGCGGGAGCGGGGCTGGCAGTGCTGCCCCATTTTCTGGCGCGGCAGGCGGGACTGCGCTGTCTGATGAGCGGGCTGGGCGTCGATCAACCGATCTGGCTGGTCATGCAGGCCGATCTCGCGCATTCGCGGCGGGTAAGGGTAGTGGCGGATCACCTTATCGAACTGTTCACCGTCCAGGCGACGGCGCTCAGGGGCGAGACGTAGCCCGCTGCGCATGCCGCTGACGGGGCGGCGGCGGAGCGACACGGCGCGTGGTTGTAATCTCTGGCCCGGACGTTCAAAATTACCCTTCCACGGATAATAAAGGCTTTACCATGAAAAGAGTGATCGTCGGCATCTCCGGCGCCAGTGGCGTGATTTATGGCATACGGATGCTGCAGCTGCTACAACCGCTGCCGGAGATTGAAACGCACCTGGTGATGAGTAACGCCGCGCGCCAGACGCTGGCGCTGGAAACGGATTATACGCTGCGCGAAGTGCAGGGTTTTGCGGACGTGGTGCATGATGTACGCGATATCGCCGCCAGCATCTCGTCCGGTTCGTTTCATACCGCCGGGATGGCGATTCTGCCCTGTTCGATGAAAACCCTTTCCGGCATCGTCAACAGCTACAGCGACGGGCTGCTGACGCGCGCTGCTGACGTGGTGTTAAAAGAGCGCCGTCGGCTGGTGCTGTGCGTGCGCGAAACGCCGCTGCATCTTGGCCATCTGCGCCTGATGACAACCGCCGCCGAGCTGGGCGCCATCGTGATGCCGCCGGTGCCCGCCTTTTACCACCGCCCGCAGTCGATTATGGAAATTGTCGATCAGACGCTGAACCGGGTGTTGGATCAGTTTGATATTACTCTGCCGAACGATCTCTTTACGCGCTGGCAGGGTGCGTAAGTCACATTAACTGTCCCGTTTTGGTGCATTAATCCGGCATGGATCACTATTCGTGCATCGCATGCACCAAAACGTAACAATATCGCTTTTTCCTCTTATCAAGCCTGCTATATTTCCTTCACAAACGAGCTGCTTACGCCAGTTTAACGGCCCACGTTCAGGCTCTGAGCCCGTTACGTCGCCGCTGCCCAATCTGGCATGAAAAGTGCAATTTCCTGAACGCAAACCTGTCACGCATCACATAACAATAAGCTCTTCACTTGAGGATAAACCATGAAAAAGCGAGTTCTGGCTCTCTCTTTGCTGCTGGCTTTCTCCAGCGTCGCCAGCGCTGCGGTACCGAAAACGCTACGCATCGGCAATGATCCAACCTATCCGCCGTTTGAATCGAAAAATGCTCAGGGCCAGCTGGTGGGCTTCGATATCGATTTGGCGAACGAAATCTGTAAGCGCATCGCCGCGCAGTGCACCTATGTAGAGAGCGATTTCGATGCGCTGATCCCTTCGCTGAAGGCGAAAAAAATCGATTTTATTATCTCTTCGCTCTCGATCACGGAAAAACGCCAGCAGGAGATCGCCTTCTCAGAAAAACTCTACGCGGCCAACGCGCGTTTAGTGGCGCCGAAAGGCTCTAAACTGGAGCCGACGCCGGAATCGCTGCGCGGGAAAAATATCGGCCTGTTGCAGGGCACGACCCAGGAAACTTACGCTAACCAATACTGGCGCCCGAAAGGCGTCACCGTAACTCCTTACGCCAACCAGGATCTGGTTTATCAGGATCTGAGCGCGGGACGTATCGACGCCGCTTTCCAGGATGAAGTGCAGGCGAGCGAAGGCTTCCTGAAGCAGCCGGTCGGTAAAGATTACGCCTTCGCCGGTCCGGCGGTAAAAGATGACAAGATCTTCGGGGTCGGCACCGGTATCGGGCTGCGTAAGGAAGATAGCGAACTGAAAGCAGCCATCGATAAAGCCTTCGCCGAGATGCGCAAAGATGGCACCTACGACCGCATTGCGAAAAAATATTTCAATTTTAACGTCTATGGCGATTAAGCCTTAATATTCGCTGTGCGTTATATCGCCGCCCCTTAGCACGGGGCGGCGTTTTGTCTGTCTTGTCACGCCAGGATTTCATGCATGCTGTATGGCTATTCTGAAGTTATCTTTCGCGGGGCGCTGGTGACGCTGGAGCTGGCGCTCAGTTCCGTGCTGCTCGCGGTCATCCTCGGCCTGCTGGGCGCAGGCGCCCGGCTCTCCCGTTACCGTCCGCTGGCGCTGCTGTCGGAAGCCTATACCACCCTGATTCGCGGCGTGCCGGATCTGGTGCTGATGCTGCTGATTTTTTACGGTCTGCAGATCGTCCTGAACCAGATCACCGAGGCGCTGGGCATCGCGCAGTTCGATATCGATCCGATGGTGGCGGGCATTATCACCCTCGGCTTTATCTACGGCGCCTACTTCACCGAAACCTTCCGCGGCGCCTTTATGGCGGTGCCGAAAGGGCAGATCGAGGCGGCTACCGCCTTCGGCTTTACCGGCTCGCAGGTGTTCCGCCGTATTCTGTTCCCCGCCATGATGCGTTTCGCCCTGCCGGGCATCGGCAATAACTGGCAGGTGGTGCTGAAGGCGACGGCGCTGGTTTCGCTGCTTGGGCTGGAGGATGTGGTGAAAGCCACTCAGCTGGCCGGTAAAAGCACCTGGCAGCCGTTCTGGTTCGCCGTGGTGGCTGGCATCATCTATCTGCTGTTCACCACGCTGTCGAGCGGCGTGCTGTGGTGGCTGGAGCGTCGCTACTCTGTTGGGGTGAAAAAGGCCGAGCTATGATCGACATCATTCATGAATACTGGAAAGCGCTGCTCTGGACCGACGGCTACCGCTTTACCGGCGTGGCGATCACGCTGTGGCTGCTGATTCTCTCCGTGGCGGTGGGCGGCTGTCTGGCGATAGTGCTGGCGATCGCCCGCGTGTCGTCGATTCGCGCCATCAGCGCACCGGTCTGGCTGTTTACCTGGGTGTTTCGCGGCACGCCGCTCTACGTGCAGCTGCTGATCATCTATTCCGGTATGTATACGCTGGAGGTGGTGAAGGGATCGGAGCTGCTGAGCGCCTTTTTTCGCAGTGGTCTGAACTGTACGCTGCTGGCGTTTACGCTCAACACCTGCGCTTATACCACGGAGATCTTCGCCGGGGCGATCCGCGCGGTGCCGCACGGCGAAATCGAGGCGGCGCGCGCCTACGGTTTTTCCACCTTTAAGCTTTATCGCTGCATTATTCTGCCTGCGGCGCTGCGCATCGCGCTGCCCGCCTACAGCAACGAAGTCATTTTGATGCTGCATTCGACGGCGCTGGCGTTTACCGCCACGGTACCGGATCTGCTGAAGATCGCGCGTGATATCAACGCGGCGACCTATCAGCCGTTTACCGCTTTCGGCATCGCGGCGCTGCTCTATTTAATTATCTCTTATGTGTTGATTAGCCTGTTCCGTAAGGCGGAAGCACGCTGGCTGGCGCATATCAAACCTTCCTCGTCGCACTGAGTACCACTATGGCTGAAAATAAACTGAACGTAACCGAGCTGCATAAGCGTTATGGCGAACATGAGGTGCTGAAAGGCGTTTCGCTACGGGCGAACGCTGGCGATGTGATTACCATTATCGGATCGTCCGGCTCCGGCAAAAGCACCTTCCTGCGCTGCATTAACTTTCTTGAAAAACCCAGCGAAGGAACGATAGCAGTAAATAATCAGGCGATTAGCCTGGTGCGTGATAAAGATGGCCAGCTGAAGGTGGCGGATAAAGAGCAGCTGCGTCTGCTGCGCACGCGGCTGACCATGGTGTTTCAGCACTTTAACCTCTGGAGCCATATGACGGTGCTGGAGAACGTAATGGAGGCGCCGATTCAGGTGCTGGGGCTGAGCAAGGCTGAGGCGCGCGAACGGGCGCTGCGCTATCTCAATAAGGTGGGCATCGACGAGCGCGCCAGCGTGAAGTATCCGGTTCACCTGTCGGGCGGACAACAGCAGCGCGTCTCCATCGCTCGCGCGCTGGCGATGGAGCCGGACGTGCTGCTGTTTGATGAACCAACCTCGGCGCTCGATCCTGAACTGGTGGGCGAAGTGCTGCGCATCATGCAGAAGCTGGCGGAAGAGGGCAAAACCATGGTGGTGGTAACGCATGAGATGGAGTTCGCCCGCCACGTCTCCAGCCATGTGATTTTCCTGCATCAGGGGAAAATCGAAGAGGAGGGGCCGCCGGAGGCGCTGTTCCTGCAACCGAAAAGCGCGCGCCTGCAACAATTTTTATCCGGCGCGCTGAAGTAAGCGCGCCGTAGCCGCACAGGATTTTCTGTCTGCCGCGCGCTACACCACGTTGGCCAGCGCGGTTGGCAGATCGTACCAGCGGAAGTGAAAGCCCGACGCCTCCAGGCGTTTGGGCAGCACATGCTGGCCGCCCAGCACCAGCACCGCCGATTCGCCCATCAGCAGCTTGATTGCCGTGGCGGGCGTGCGCACCAGCGACGGACGCCGCATCACTTTTCCTAATGTGGCGGCGAATTGTTCATTGCGCACCGCATAGGGCGAAACCATATTAAATGGGCCGCTCAGGTTGTGATCCAGCAGCCAGAGAATGCCGCCCAGCATATCTTCAATATGTATCCAGGGCATATATTGTCGGCCGTTGCCGAGCGGGCCGCCGACGCCCAGCATAAAAGGCTTTTTCATCTGCGCCAGCGCGCCGCCTTCTTTTGCCAGCACCACGCCGGTGCGCAGCAGGCATACGCGGGTGCGATCGCTGGCGGCGGCCAGCGCCAGCGTTTCCCAGCGCTGGCACAGCTGGTGGGTGAATTCATCGTGACCGTCGTCTTCTTCCGTCAGCACCGCTTCGCCGCTGTCGCCGTAGTAGCCGGTCGCCGAGCCGGAAATCAACACCGCGGGCGGTTCGCTGCTGGCGTTAATCAGCGAGGCGATTCGCTCGGTCATTTGCCAGCGGCTTTCGCACAGCAGCTGTTTGTGCTGCGGCGTCCAGCGCTTCGCCGCAATCGGCTCGCCGGCAAGGTTGATCACCGCGTCGATGCCGTTTAAATCGTGCTGCTGATCGAGACCGGACCAGATGCTGACCTCTGAACCAAGCAGGTCGCGCGCCGCTTCGACGTTGCGCGACACCACGCTGACGCGATCGCCGCGCGCCAGCAGGCGCGTCACCAGATGACGACCAATCAGGCCGGTGCCGCCGGTAATCAGAATTTGCATGCGCAACCCTATGTCTGTGTTATTACTCTTTATTCAGCATAGAAGAGAACCTCATTAATGGTGATATTATCAACGGGCGCAATGGCTAATCCTGATAATTTCCGCTAAACAGAGAGCGGCGGCGATGGCACTTATCGCCTTCCCAAACGACGACTACCTTTGCAGGAGAATCGACACTATGCCCTGGCCCAAGATAACGCTGTGGACAGACGCTGATTTTTACAGCCCTTATGCGATGTCCGTTTATGTCGCGCTGCGTGAAAAAGGGCTGCCGTTTACGCTGCGGCCGGTCGATCTCGCGCAACGGCAGCAGCAGACGGAAGCGTACGCGGCGCTCTCGCTGACTCGCCGCGTGCCGTTGTTAGCGGTGGATGAGATGCGGCTGAGCGAGTCGTCGGCGATTACGGAATATCTGGAAGAACGCTTTCCGGCGCCCGATTATGAGCGCCTTTATCCCCACGACAGAGAGAAACGGGCGCGGGCGCGCGAGCTACAGGCCTGGCTGCGCAGCGACTTTCTGCCGCTCAGACAGCAGCGTCCCACCGAGGTATTGTTCGCCGGAAAAAAATATTCGCCGCTGACGGAAGACGCCCGTCACAGCGCCGCTAAACTGATTGAAGGCGCCCAGCGTCTGCTGAGCGGAGGCCAACAGAATCTGTTTGGAGAATGGTCGATAGCCGACACCGATTTGGCGGTCATGCTCAATCGTCTTGCCCTACACGGCGATGCGCTGCCTGACAGCCTGGCGGAATACGCCTGGTTTCAGTGGCAGCGCGCCTCTGTCCAGCTCTGGCTGGGCGAATCAGGCAAAAAAAGGTAACTGACGACTTCTGTATTGCGTCTGGCTCATGAAGTCTTTAACTTATGGCGGTTTGCGTCAACGTAACGCGAAACCTGTGGCATTTCATCGCGCAATTCGCGCCAGAACGAAAAGGATTACTGATGGTGGAGCATAGTCAGGATGCCGGTACTGAATGGGTAGACATCGTTAGCGAAGATAACGAGGTTATCGCTCAGTCCAGCCGTGCCCAGATGCGGGCACAACGTTTGCGTCATCGCGCTACCTACATCGTAGTGCATGACGGCATGGGTAAAATTCTGGTGCAGCGCCGTACCGAAAGTAAAGATTTCCTGCCGGGCATGCTGGATGCCACCGCAGGCGGCGTGGTGCAGAGCGGGGAGGCAATTCTGGACTCCGCGCGACGGGAAGCGGAAGAGGAGCTGGGCATTGCCGCCGTGCCGTTCGCCGAGCATGGCCAGTTCTACTTTGAAGATGAGCATTGCCGCGTCTGGGGCGCGCTGTTCAGCTGTGTGTCGCACGGCCCGTTCGCCATGCAGCCGGAAGAGGTGGATGAGGTATTCTGGCTGACGCCGGAGGAGATCACCGCCCGCTGCGACGAGTTCACGCCCGATTCGCTTAAGGCGCTGTCGCTGTGGATGAGCCGCAACGCCAATAACGAACCGGCAAAGCAGAAAAAGCCGGAGGAGACGGAATAACGTCTCAGCAGCTGTCCCGCAAACAGAGGCTGGAGGCGATCGGCTTGCGATCGCGCCAGTCTCCGTCATTCAGACGCGCCAGCAGCGCGCGACCAGCCTCAATGCCGATTTTACGGTGCGGCACCGCCATTGTGGTTAACGGCGGCTGACACACCCGGCTGACGTCGCTGTCGCCGAATCCCACCACCGCCAGATCGTCCGGCACCTTAATTCGTCTGCGCTGACATTCATACAGCGCGCCGCAGGCCAGTTCGTCAGACACGCAGACCAGCGCATCCAGTTCCGGCCATGCCAGCAAAAATTCCGGCAGCTGCGACGCGCCGGTAGAGAAACCAGGCGGTAACGCGGCGTTGATCACCCGGTTAGGCGACAGATGATGGCGTAGCATCGCCTTATACCAGCCTTGCAAATGCTGCTGAAAAATCCACTGCTCTTGATTGGCGCAGAGAAGCCCGATATTCTCATAGCCGCGCTGGATAAGCATTTCGGTGAGTTCATACATGGCGGCGACGTTGTCGATGCCAATATTCATATCAATAGGATCGGCGCGCACCGCGCCTATCTCCATCACTGGAATCGAAGCGTTTTGCAGCCAGTGACGCACAGTGTCGCTGTGGTCAACGCTGAGCAGAATGGCGGCGGCGATATTGGAGGCCAGCAGCGTTTCCAGCAATTTCTCTTCCTGTTCCATGCGATGTTGCGATTCCGCCAGCATGATCTGGTAACCGGCGGGCTGCAAAACCTGCTGAAGACCAGCGAACATTTCAGAACAGCCCGCTTCGGCGAGGTTCGGCACCACCATCGCGATGGTCCACGATGAGGCCGACGCCAGCGCGCTGGCGGCAAGGTTGGGCATATAGCCCAGCTCCTGTACCGCCGCCTCGATTTTTTCCCGCAGCTTATCGGAAACCTGTTCAGGCGTGCGCAACGCACGGGAGACGGTCATCGTGCCTACACCGGCAAGCTGCGCGACATCGGCAAGCGTGACTTTACCGGTACTACGTCGTTTTCGGGTTAGGGACATACACTTTCCTGCTGACCAGACGCTGATTGTCTTCCTTTGCTTTACAAGACAGGGAGTATACGCCCTAACTCCCTTTTTTTTCTGTGAATTCACGCCATGATTGAAATTTGATAGCGCTATCACAATTCCACATCTCGGCGTTTTGGTAGCGCTATCTTTGCAATTGAGATCACGGTTAACCGCGGCTTTCTTGCATAAAGTTTGTGCACCTTGACGACAGGGCAGGAGAGAAAAGTGCTTAAAGAATGGCTGAATGATACCACCATCATGCTGCGCGACAGCGTGGAGGAATGGCCGCAGGCGCTGGAGCTCTGCGCCGGACCGCTGCTGGCATCGGGCGTTATCACGCCTGACTATGTGACGGCAATTGTCGAACAGCATCGCAGACTGGGACCCTATTACGTGCTGGCGCCGGGGCTGGCTATGCCCCATGCGCGGCCAGAAGAAGGGGCGAAAGGGTTAGGGCTGACGCTGCTCAAGCTGGAGCGCGGCGTAGCGTTCGGCGCCGATGAGTTCGACCCGGTGGATATTATCGTGATGCTCGCCGCGCCCGATAAGCACAGCCATATCGACATGATCTCTGCGCTGGCGGCGTTATTTTCCAGCGATGAGGATATGCAGCAGTTACGCCAGGCAAGAACGTTAGAGGAGATTAAAAAGATTATCGAACGCTTCTGATTTAATTTCGCAAACCTGTTTTTCGGCACATTACGCGCCAGCGTGATGCGGACGCACTGTATCTAAAAAAGGTGATGGCAATGAAAATTATGGCTATTTGCGGTTCCGGCCTGGGCAGCAGTTTTATGGTTGAGATGAATATTAAAAAGGTGCTTAAAAAGCTTGAGATCGAGGCGGAGGTCGAACATTCCGATCTCTCTTCGGCAGTGCCCGGCGCGGCGGACTTGTTTGTGATGGCGAAGGATATCGCCGCCAGCGCCAGCGTGCCGACAAGTCAGCTGGTGGTGATCAACAACATCATCGACATCCATGAACTGGAAACGCAACTGCGCGCCTGGTTCGACAAACAATAACTCACGTCATGTCTGCTGCACCCAGGCGGCCGTAGAGCGCGCCGTCAGACAGCAGACTTGTGACGCGTCTGTGGCGAGGTGGATATGTTTATCCTTGAAACGCTAAATTTCATTGTTGATATTCTTAAAGTGCCCTCGGTGCTGGTCGGCTTAATTGCGTTAATTGGCCTGGTCGCCCAGAAAAAAGCTTTTTCAGATGTGGTGAAAGGCACCATTAAAACTATTCTCGGCTTTATTGTATTAGGCGGCGGCGCGACGGTGCTGGTGGGATCGTTAAATCCGCTTGGCGGCATGTTTGAACACGCCTTTAATATTCAGGGGATCATTCCTAACAACGAAGCCATTGTCTCGATAGCGCTGGAAAAATATGGCGCCTCCACCGCGCTGATTATGGCGTTCGGCATGGTGGCGAATATTATCGTTGCCCGCTTTACGCGCCTGAAATATATCTTTCTGACCGGGCATCACACCTTTTATATGGCCTGCATGATCGGCGTGATTCTCTCCGTCGCCGGATTTGACGGCGTAAGCCTGGTGTTTACCGGCTCGTTGATCTTAGGCCTGGTGATGGCCTTCTTCCCGGCGCTGGCGCAGCGCTATATGAAGCGCATCACCGGGACGGATGATATTGCCTTCGGCCACTTCGGCACGCTGGGTTACGTGCTTGCAGGCTGGATTGGCAGTCTGTGCGGCAAAGGCTCGCGATCGACAGAAGAGATGAATCTGCCGAAAAATCTCAGCTTCCTGCGCGACAGCTCTATTTCCATCTCCCTGACCATGATGATTATCTATCTGATTATGGCGGTCAGCGCTGGACGCGAATATGTCGAAAGCGCCTTCAGCAGCGGCCAGCACTATCTGGTGTACGCCATCATCATGGCCATCACCTTCGCGGCGGGCGTGTTTATCATCTTGCAGGGTGTGCGTCTGATTCTGGCGGAAATCGTGCCCGCCTTTACCGGCTTTTCGGAAAAGCTGGTGCCAAATGCACGTCCGGCGCTGGACTGTCCGGTGGTCTATCCCTATGCCCCGAACGCGGTGCTGATCGGCTTTCTGTTCAGCTTCCTAGGCGGACTGGTGGGGTTGTTCCTGCTGGGGCAGATGAAGCTGGTGTTGATCCTGCCCGGCGTGGTGCCGCACTTCTTTACCGGCGCCACCGCAGGCGTATTCGGCAACGCCACCGGCGGACGGCGCGGGGCGATGATCGGCGCTTTCGCCAACGGCCTGCTGATTACCTTCCTGCCGGTGCTGCTGCTGCCGGTGCTGGGCGCGATTGGCTTCGCCAACACGACCTTCTCCGACGCTGATTTCGGCGTTATCGGCATTGTGCTGGGCAATCTGGCGCGCTACCTGTCGCCGCTGGCCATTACCGGGCTGGTTATTGCGTTGTTCGCGCTGCTGGTGGCGTACAACATTTTCGCGAAAAACAGATCTGCGGCCAGTCGCGCGCAGGAAAACACCGGAGCCAAATCATGAATTTACCAGAGCTTACCCGACTGGCGCGCGATATTCGCCTCGCCACCCTTAAAACGCTGACGCAGCTTGGCTTCGGACATTATGGCGGCAGCATGTCGGTGGTGGAAACGCTGGCGGTGCTGTATGGCGCCGTAATGAAAATCGATCCGGCGGACCCGGACTGGCCGGAGCGCGATTACTTCGTACTGTCGAAAGGCCACGCGGGGCCAGCGCTCTACAGTACGCTGGCAATCAAAGGCTATTTCCCGTTTGAAGAACTGAACACACTAAACCAGAACGGCACTCGTCTGCCAAGCCACCCGGATCGGCTGAAAACCCGCGGCGTGGATGCCACGACCGGCTCGCTGGGACAGGGGATTTCCATCGCAGGCGGCATGGCGCTGTCGCACCGGCTGGCAGGGCGGCCAAACCGGGTATTCTGCATCGTCGGCGACGGTGAGCTTAACGAGGGACAGTGCTGGGAGGCGTTTCAGTTTATCGCCCATCACCGCCTGAATAACCTGACGATCTTCGTTGACTGGAACAAACAGCAGCTTGACGGCGAGCTGGACGAAATTATCTGCGCCTTCAACCTGGAGCAAAAATTTCGCGCCTTTGGTTTTGAGGCCGTCACCGTCAAGGGCGACGACATTGCCGGGCTGCTGGCGGCGGCGCAGCCGGTGTTGCCCGCAGACGCCAGGCCGCGCGTGGTGATCCTTGACAGCGTGAAAGGGCAGGGCGTGCCGTATCTGGAGCAGTTAAACAACTCTCACCACCTGCGTCTGACCGATGAGATAAGACAGGCGCTTAACGAAGCTATTCGCCAACTGGAGGCCGCACATGATTAAGCTCGCACCGGCGGGGAAAAAAGACGCGACGGAGATGCGCAAGGTGTACGCCAGTTTCGTGGCGCGGCAGATTGAGGCGGGAAGCCCGATTATCGCGCTGGAGGCCGATCTGATGAGTTCCATGGCGATGGACGGCGTAGCGCGCGACTATCCGCAGCATGTGATTAACTGCGGCATTATGGAGGCCAACGTCATCGGCACCGCCGCCGGGCTGGCGCTGACCGGACGCAGGCCGTTTGTGCATACCTTTACCGCCTTCGCCAGCCGCCGCTGCTTCGATCAACTGTTTATGGCGCTCGATTATCAGCGCAACAACGTTAAGGTGATCGCTTCCGACGCGGGCGTTACCGCCTGCCATAACGGCGGTACCCATATGTCGTTCGAAGATATGGGCATCGTGCGCGGGCTGGCGCATTCGGTCGTGCTGGAGGTAACCGACGCGGTCATGTTCGATGATCTTTTACGCCAGCTTATCGATCTCGACGGTTTTTATTGGGTACGCACCATTCGGAAGCAGGCAGCGAGCATCTATGCGCCTGGCTCTACCTTTACCATTGGCAAAGGAAACGTGCTGCGCGATGGTGAGGATATGACGCTAATCGCCAACGGCATTATGGTGGCGGAAGCGCTGGAAGCGGCACGCCAGCTGGAACGGGAAGGCATCAGCGCGGCGGTGATCGATATGTTTACCCTGAAGCCTGTCGACCGTGCGCTAATTGAAAAATACGCTGCAAAAACCGGACGCATCGTGACCTGCGAAAACCACAGCATTCATAACGGGCTGGGATCGGCGGTGGCGGAGGTGCTGGTGGAAACCTGTCCGGTGCCGATGCGCCGCGTGGGGGTGAAGGAGCGCTACGGTCAGGTCGGCACGCAGGATTTTCTGCAAAAGGAGTATGGCCTGACGGCGCACAATATTGTAGCGGCGGCGCGC
>NZ_JANION010000099.1:0-2325 GCF_024610815.1 Mixta sp. | reverse complement strand
GTGAACTGCAGTTGCCATGTTTTACGGCAGTGAGAGCAGAGATAGCGCTGATGTCCGGCAGTGCTTTTGCCGTTACGCACCACCCCGTCAGTAGCTGAACAGGAGGGACAGGTGATAGAAACAGAAGCCACTGGAGCACCTCAAAAACACCATCATACACTAAATCAGTAAGTTGGCAGCATCACCTGCGATGCCTTCCTCGATTACTGACCACGACGTTAAGCGTATGTTTCGCTTTGCTTCGCTTGCGCAATTCTCAAGAGATACTAACTTTTAATATAGAAATTCCCTGGTGTTGGCGCAGATGCGCACCCCGCTTGATGCGGGTTTTTTTTAAACCGCGCTTATCAGGAGATGGTCATCTCATTTATCCCCAACATGGAGAAAGGCAATGAAAGCACTGACTTACCATGGCCCCCATCGTGTCAAAGTTGATAATGTTCCCGATCCTGGCCTGGAAGCGCCGGATGACATCATTCTACGCGTTACCGCTACCGCTATTTGCGGTTCCGATCTGCATCTCTATCGCGGCAAAATTCCTGGCACCTCTCATGGGGATATCTTTGGCCATGAGTTTATGGGGGAAGTGGTGGAAGCGGGATCCGCAGTGACGGCGGTGCAGAAAGGGGATCGCGTAGTGGTGCCTTTTGTTATCGCCTGCGGCGACTGTTTCTTTTGTCGCTTGCAAGAGTTTGCCGCCTGTGAGACGACCAATTCCGGCCGTGGGGCGATCCTGAATAAGAAACAGATCACTTCTCCGGCGGCGCTGTTTGGCTTCAGCGCGCTGTATGGCGGCGTGCCGGGCGGACAGGCGGAATATGTACGCGTGCCGAAAGCGAACACCGGACCGTTTAAAGTGCCGCAGATCCTGGCGGACGATAAAGTGCTGTTCCTCTCTGATATCCTGCCTACCGCCTGGCAGGCGGTGAAAAACGCACAGGTAACCAAAGGCAGCAGCCTGGCGATTTTCGGCGCCGGTCCGGTGGGACTGTTGACCGCCGCCTGCGCGCGTATGTTGGGCGCGGAAAAAATCTTCATGGTGGATCACCATCCCTATCGACTCGCCTTTGCGCAGGAGCGCTACGACGTTATTCCCATCAACTTTGATGAAAATGACGATCCGGCGGCCTTTATCATTGAAAACACCGTTAACCATCGCGGCGTTGACGCAGTTGTCGATGCGGTCGGCTTTGAAGCGAAAGGCAGCCTGACCGAAACCGTGATGACCAACCTGAAGCTGGAGGGCAGCAGCGGCAAAGCGCTGCGTCAGTGCATCGCGGCGGTAAGGCGCGGCGGCATCGTCAGCGTGCCGGGCGTGTATGCAGGTTTTATCCACGGCTTCCTGTTTGGCGACGCCTTTGATAAAGGGCTGACCTTTAAAATGGGGCAGACGCACGTTCAGGCTTACCTGCCGGAGTTGCTGAACCTGATTGAGCAGGGGCTGATTAAACCCGAAGAGATTATTACGCATCATATGCCGCTGGAGCGAGCGGAAGAGGCGTACAAGATCTTTGAAAAACGCGAAGAAGAGTGCCGCAAGGTGATTCTGGTGCCAGGACTGACTGAAACGCTGCGCCACGTATAATCGGCCTTGGCGGTAAGAACGGGTTTCTGGCTTATGCCGAAACCCGTTTTTTTATGAGCCTAGTTATTTTCCTGAAGCAGCTCTTTCAGACGGGTAAGGGTAAACAGCGCCGCCTGATTGATTACTGATTCGCTGTCGCCGCTGAAATGCTTTATCTCCGCCTTTATCGTACCGTTGGGCAACCCCCAGCCAAACCAGATAGTGCCTGCCGGGGTGCCGTCCGGGCCGTCGTCAGGACCGGCATAGCCGGTCACCGACAGGCTGACCGATTCACCGGACTGCGCTTTTGCGCCAGCCGCCATCTCACGCGCCGTCGCCTGGCTGACGGCGGTGTATTTCTCCAGCGTCCGCTGATCGACCTTTAGCAGACGCATTTTGGCGTCATTGGTATAGGTCACGAAGCCGCTGCTGAAATAGTCCGCGCTGCTGCTGGCGGAACACATCGCCATGCTGACCAGCCCGCCGGTGCAGGATTCCGCCGTCGCCAACTTAACCCCGGCCTCGGTAAGCCATTCCCCTAATTCTGAAGCCGCCTGACGTAATTGTTCGTTCATTGTCGTTCTCCTTGCGCTGTGGAATCAATTAAGTGTAGAAGACCTGCCCGCCGCTGGCAGACAGAGATAAAAATCTCTCTTCAGCAACGTAATATTTTCCACGCTGCGCGTTTGAAGAAATTATGTTTTCTGAATCTTTTCCTGAATTTCTTAACCGATCGCTGGCAGCGCCGATAATTCTTATCG
>NZ_JANION010000098.1:0-39409 GCF_024610815.1 Mixta sp. | reverse complement strand
CCCGGACTGAAACAGTTCAGGAAAAAATGGTACGAAAGGCTATTTCTTAACTTTTTTATTAATTTCACATGTCTTTGCTTAAGAGTGTCATCCTGTCATTTTCAATAAACTGTTAATCAGTGATTATCACACTGGCTGGATGGATAGTGATAAACGCTGCGGCTGATATCAAGCAAGCGACAGCTGCGACGCGTGCCAATCTCAAACGTATCCTGCAAATAATTAACCGCCTGACGCTTATCATTGGTAGTAAAGAAGTTTTTTACGACGCTTTGCAGCATGGCTTTGTCAGAACTGAGCATCTGCAATTCGCGGTTAAGGGCCTGTACTTTCTCCTCTAACTCCTTGATTTTCCTTCCCTCCTCTGAGGAGAGCCCTGCGTATTTTTTCTTCCAGCTATAGAAGGTCGCTTCTGAAATACCCAAATCTTCACAGATATCCTTGACCTTAACGCCACACTCGGAAGCTTTAATCGCATTGGTGATTTGCTCTTCGGTGTATCGTGACTTTCTCATAAATGCTGTTACCTTTCTAATCAATTAATGGATGAGAACGGCTGCAATAATAAATGGATCTAATCCCCTGGAATATTAGAGCAGCGTATTAAAGTGCGCGATTTGAATGGCAAGCAATAAGTTAAGTTATCCTGTAGAAATATCATCATGGGATTTCTCTTATTTTAACTTTGCCTCCTCCCCATACCTTCCTCAAAACTAAGTTTTGTTATAAATTCTCTTCCGAACAGATGAAACGATTTCGACAACCACGGCGCGCTTTTATGGCTTGCGGAACGGCAAAGTTGTGCCAGGGTTGTCATTTAAAATAATTTTTATGAAATCGTTTACAGGGAATTGAAAAGACCAGTTTTTATCAGGCAGTCTCTGAGATTAATCTCATGAAATGGCAAGTCATTGTTATTAAAATATCCGTCAGGCAGACGTGTTTTTTAATGCTTTAGCCCAGAGTACACTGTGCGTAATTGTACGTTTTAAACATGGATGTCGTTTTCATATGTGAGTAGTGGAAATACAAAGGATGCGTCGATGAAATACAGTGTAATGTCCAATGCCGCCTGGATGATATCCGAAAAATTTGTCTCCATATTTGGCGTCATTTTTGTCACGTCTTATGTGGCGAAATCATTTGGACCCACGGTATTTGGCCAGATGTCTTTTTCAGCATCACTCTTTTCCGTGGTGCAAACTATCGCCATCTTTGGCACTGAGACGATTCTGTTCAAGCGCATCAGCAAAAGCGCGCAGAAAGGGGTGCGTCTGATGACCATCGCCAAAAAGCTGCGCCTGTCTCTGCTGTTGCTGATCTCTTTGCCTTTGCTGGTGTGGATGTACTATCACATGCGCGAGAACTATCTCGCCTTTGCGATGGCTTCGTTCCTGTCGGCGCTGTTTGTCACGCAGGATACGTTTAGCGTCTTTAACAACGCTCGGCTGGCGTCCCGGTTGAATACCCTCGCCAACACGGCAGGCATGTTGTTGAGCTTCGCGATCAGTTTCAGTGTCGCCTGGCTGAAACTGAATCCGCTCTGGTTGACGCTGTCCATCGTCGCACTCACGCTGGTGCCTTATATGATCAAAAGGCGCACGTTTTATCAGCGTTTTAGCGATGAAGCGCCGCCACGCGGAAAAAGCGGCAATTATCTGCGTTATTTAATTTATGCCGGACTGCCATTGGCAATTTCGAGCATATTTATTTCGATTCAGATAAAACTGGCGCAATTCTTCCTTGTCAGTGTGGGGACGGCAAAGGATGTAGGGCTGTTCACTGCGGCGAATATGATATCGGCTTCATGGATATTTATTCCAGCGGCGATCATTACCTCAAGTTTTACTGAAATATTCAGGGAGCAGTCGGAAAGAGCTTTAAAACTGACTGCCCGTTTAAATGGCTATGTCATGGTTGTTTCACTCTTGATGCTGCTTATCGTGTCCCTGTACGGTGAGAAGATCATTATTACCCTTTATGGGCAAGATTACACACAGTCTGGAAGTATCATTACATTATTGTCGTTAGCAACCTGCTTTTCGTCAATGGGGACGGTCGCGTATCGTTATATGGTCAAAGAAGGAGGTTTTAATTATCTGTTGAAGAAAATTCTTTGCCTGATGCTAATTAGCGTTCCGCTGAGCTGGGTATGCATTACCAGCCTGGGGCTAAAAGGCGCGGCGTGGAGTGTTTTAATCACAGAGATCCTGTCCCTGACCGTAATGAACTACTTCTTCAAAAATGGCGTCATTCGCAAGATCCACGTTTCCTCACTCAACTACAAAACTTACAAATGAGGTTAAGATGTCTAAGTTTAAAGATGAATTAAGAAGAAGCGTTCTTTATTTTGTAAAAAAAATGCCGTGGGCATACCAGGATCGCATTCACTATTTTCGTAAGTTTAAAAGACTACCCAATATTCGTGAACCCAAGCTGTTCAACGAAAAGGTGCTGTACCGCAAGTTCGTCAACGGCGACTACGTACGCTACAGCAAGCTTTCCGATAAATTTACGGTACGCGACTATATCGCTGATGTGATTGGCGAAGAGTACCTGATTCCGCTGGTGCATGAGACCAGCGACCCCACGACGTTGCTGAGTCTGCCGAGCCTGAAGAACACGGTCGTTAAGCCGAACCACGGCTCCAACATGGTGGAAATTCTGCTGGAAGAGCCGGACAGCCTGCAAAAGCAGCTGATTGTGAATCGCTGCCATGAATGGCTGCGCAAAGACTTTTCTGAAGAAGCCCGTGAGATTCACTATCGCTATATCAAGCCACGTATTTTGGTGGAGCAGTATATAGGCGACGGGAAAAGCGCGCCGATCGATTATAAATTTCACATGTTCAATAAAAAAGACGGCAATTTTGAATATGTGTTGCAGGTGATCTATAACCGCAGCAATCCGGCGCTGTCGATGAATTTCTACGTTAATAATCTTCAGGAAGCCTGGTACAAAATTCGTGATACCGGGTTGGATATTAACCCGATGATGCCGAAGCTGGAGCACGCATTAGCCCTGAGTAAGACGCTGGCGAAAGATTTCGATTATGTGCGCGTTGACTGGTATATCCATGAAGAGCAGATCTGGTTCGGCGAATTAACCTTTACGCCTGGCGCCGGGCTGGTCACCGGACTCGATCGCGGCCTGAATAAAATGATGGGCGAAATGTGGTTGCAGGATCGCATTGTTACGCCGCAGGCGCCAGTCGGGGTGGCGGACGTCACCGATGTTACGCTGCCAGCGATGCTGAAAAAAGTATAAGCGTCCGGGCGCGTGGGCGAATAGAGGACGAATAAAAAAGCGAGCCGGGCAGCTCGCTTTTTTTATCGTGCAGGTTATCAGGGCATCGGCATCGGCCATTCAGGCGGCGTCTGACTCATGATATTAATAAAGGCCTCTTTCATGATGTTCAGGAAATTATTCATATTTTCCATACTGAACGTCATGCCCAGCAGACCGGCGACAAACCAACAGGTCACGCCCACGCCAATGCCGCTAAACAGAAAGGCCATAACCGGATGGCTCGTCTGACGGCATTTGGTTTTAAACGTGCTGGCGAAAAACATCAATACGGCGCTCAGTAATTCCCAACGCATTACAACAAGGCTGGCGGTAAGCGTAGCCATAACATGCAACCTCTGTTTCTTTATCTACCCTGACGCCTGAAGTGAAGAACGCGATAAAGATGCCAGGGAGTCTTTACCGGTCGTCGATGTACAACACACAAAGTGTGACCTGAATCACATTATATCACTGGCTTTTAAAAGTTGAACAAAATTTACACCGAACGGTAACGGTTTGATACGTTGGGATCGCACGTATCCGCGCGCCAGGACGACTCTGATTTCGCTTGCGGACCTGGCGTAGCGGTACGGCTAATAAGATGTTTTTTCAGCAAACCCATAACAGCCGCAGGGCTTTGGGATGAATCTGACAGTCTGGGTCGTTGTACCTGCGTGATGGGCCGGATAGGCTCTCTCGTACAGGTTTAACCACTCAGCGTTACCAGATTCGGCGTGCTTTTTGCCATCTCTGCCACGCCCTGTTTGTGCCAATCTTATTCAGGATGAAATTATGACAAGGGTGCTTTTTGCCTCTGACGTATATCTGGGGTGTCGTCCGTTGCCGAACGATGCTTCGTTGAGCGGTTTCGCATGCGGGGTAAGCAATGTCTAACCGCAGCGCAGATCGGAACGATGTTGCCAGCATGAAGCCGCTTCCGCGTCCTACGCTGCGTAAATCGTTGCAGCGTATTCATCTGATCATCATCGTCGTCTCGATGACCATCTCCGGTATTTCGCTCTCTACGCTCTCGCTGATCGCATTGCGCAACTATGCGGAAAACAATCTGGAACTGCTCGCCTCCACCCTCAGCTTTACGGTGCAGTCGTCGGTCGTGAAGGGCGACGGTGAGATCGTGCGCGAGGCGCTGGCGGAAATCGGCAAGCGCGGCAGCTTTGTCTGGGCGCGTGTTTACGATCGCCAGGGGCAGCTGCTGGCTGGCTGGCACGCTTCTCCGCATCAGCATCAAAACACCATCGAACGGCTGATTGCGCGCTGGCTGTTTCCTCAGCCGGTCAGCACGCCGGTGATGCAGTCAGGCGAGGAGGTGGGGCGTATCTGGCTGGTCGGCAACGCCTACGAGGTCATTCAGTATCTCTATAAGACGTTCGCCTGGCTTGCGGCGAGCCTGATGACCACCGCTACGCTCGCTTCGCTGCTCTCCCGCCGTATGCACGCCGGCATTCTGCAGGCGCTGCAAAGCATCACTTCGGTCACGCGCGACGTGCGCGAACGTCGCGCCTTCGCGCGCCGGGTGCCGGAAGCAGAGATCGCCGAGCTGCATGCGCTGAGCCATGATTTCAATATATTGCTGGAGGAGCTGGATGAATGGCAGAAAAATATGAAGCAGGAACATGACAGCCTGGTGCATCAGGCGAGTCATGACGGCCTGACCGGACTGCCTAACCGCATCGCCTTTGAACGGACGCTGGGCCGCGCCTTTGCCGATGACGACCAGCGTCACAAGCTGGCGCTGCTGTTTATCGACGGCGACCGTTTTAAGCAGATCAATGATACCTGGGGCCATGCCGCCGGTGACGCCATTATTACCGCCACCGCGCAGCGGCTGCGCGGGCAGGTGCGGAAGATAGATATGGTGGCGCGCCTCGGCGGCGATGAGTTCGCCATCCTGCTGCGCGATATCAGCGAGCCGGCGCAGGTCGCGCGCGTGGTGCAGCATATTATGAACGCGATGGAAGCGCCGCTGATCCTGCCCGACGGCAAGCCGATCGCCTGGTCGCTGAGCATCGGCGCGGCGTTGGGCAAATCGTCACGCTCGGCGGAAGGGCTGCTGGCGCAGGCGGATGCCGCCATGTACCACATAAAAGCGTTGGGCGGCGGCTGGTACCTGTCGCCGCTCTGGCAGAGCCAGCCGCAGTCTGAAATCCTTCAGACCGGGCCGGACGCCGTGTTTTAACCGCTGACCGGGCAGCAGACGCCGGTGGTGCGTTGGGCGAAGCTGCTCATCGCATCGCCGCGCGGGAAGGCGGCCGGACGCTGACGCAGCGCGTTCTGGCGACGCATGCTGTGACGATAGGCGGTCGGCGTCTGCGAAAACTGGCGGCGGAAAACGCGGGAAAAAGTCTGTTGTGAATCAAAGCCGTACTGCATGGCGATATCAAATACCGGACGCTGCGTCAGGGTCAGCGCTTCCGCGGCCAGCGTCAGCCGACGTTCACGGATATAGCTGCCCAGCGTCTGCCTGGTGACGGCGCGAAACATCCGCTGCAGATGCCACTTGGAGTAGCCAGCTTTGGCTGCGACTTCATCAATGGAAAGATTTTTATCTAAGTTCCGATCAATCCAGTCAGTCAGAGAATGAATAATATCTTTATGCATCATGACGACGTCCTTCTGATTAGATTTTGCGCTTTGCGGGTTTGATGGTGGGCAAGTATAATTCCTCAAGTTAACTTGAGGTAAAGCGTAAAAATGAAAAAAAGCAATTATCCAAAACCGGTGCTGACGCCAGGAGAAGTGGCGAAGCGCAGCGGGGTAGCGGTGTCGGCGCTGCATTTTTATGAGTCGAAAGGGCTGATCGCCAGCACGCGCAACGGCGGCAACCAGCGGCGATACAGCCGCGACGTGCTGCGCCGCGTGGCGATCATTAAAATCGCTCAGCGCATCGGCATTCCGCTGGCGACGGTCAGCGAAAGCCTGGCGCATATGCCGGTCGATAAGCGCATTTCGGCGAAAGCCTGGGAGGCGTTGACCGAGCAGTGGCGCGCCGAGTTGAACAAGCGCATCGAAACTCTGACGCACCTGCGTGACGACCTGGACGGCTGCATCGGCTGCGGCTGCTTATCGATGCGCGACTGTCCGCTGCGCAACCCCAACGATCGGCTGGCTGAAGAGGGCACCGGCGCCATCCTGCTCGATCCGCAGCGCGAAGAGGAGTAGCCGCTATACTGGAGGCTGACGCATGACTTCTGGAGCCTGCCATGATCGTGGTTCATCATCTGAATAACTCCCGTTCGCAGCGTATTCTCTGGCTGCTGGAAGAGCTGGAGCTGCCGTATGAAATCAAGCGCTATCAGCGTCAGACGTCGATGCTCGCCCCGCCGGAATTGAAAAAAGTGCATCCGCTGGGCAAAGCACCGGTAATCACCGATGGCGACCGCGTCGTAGCGGAATCAGGCGCGATTCTGGAATATCTGGTCGGGCGTTACGATCGCAACCGGCTGCTGACGCCGCTGGATGAGGAAGAAGCGCTTGAATGCCGCTACTGGTTACACTATGCGGAAGGATCGCTGATGCCGCTGGTGGTGATGCGCCTGATCTTCAGCCGCATGGGCAAGCCGCCGGTGCCGTGGCTGCTACGCCCGATCGGCGCGGCGTTCGGCAACGGCGTCCGTAAAGGCTTTCTCGATAAACAGCTGACCACGCACCGTCAATTTATCGAACAGCATCTGACCCGGCTGCCGTGGTTCGCTGGACAGCATCTGACGCTGGCCGATATTCAGATGACCTTCCCCATTCAGGGGCTGGCGGCGCGCGGCGGGCTGGATGGCATGCCCGCTACACAGGCCTGGCTGGATAAAATCAGCCGCCGTCCCGCCTGGCAGCGGGCGATTCAGCAGGGTGGCGAACTGAATTTGCCGGACTAAGCCGCCTCAGGCTCATGGACGGCAAGGAGTAAAAAAATCTTAGCCGTCCGACAGTTATCCCTTTTTTTTCTTTGAACCTTCCTGTCTGACCTCACGCCTTCCGGCGCGCTGCTTGTTAATTGTGCTGAATTGACTACAAACAGCAGTTGAAAATATGCCGGAAAAGGCAGGATAATCGTTTGCCTTTTTACAGGTCGCTTTTCGGCCCCTTTTCGCGCGGCGAGGTAAACGTTTGCTTTTTTAGCAGGCGTCGGGCAACGAGTTGCACGCCGGTCTTCATCCAGGGAATAAAGACGACGATGCGTTATCCAGCGTCGCGCAGGCTGTCATCCAAAATAACGAGGTTTTACATGTCCACTCCTTCACAACCTGCGCGCCGTTCGCTTGACGCCTGGTTCCAGATCTCAGCGCGCGGCAGCAGCGTGCGTCAGGAGATTATCGCCGGTTTAACGACCTTTTTGGCGATGGTCTATTCGGTTATCGTCGTGCCGGGCATGCTGGGCAAAGCCGGTTTTCCTCCGGCGGCGGTCTTCGTCTCTACCTGCCTGGTCGCCAGCTTCGGCTCGATCATTATGGGCCTGTGGGCGAACCTGCCGATGGCGATTGGCTGTGCGATCTCGCTGACCGCCTTTACCGCCTTTAGCCTGGTGCTGGGGCAGCAGATCAGCATTCCGGTCGCGCTGGGCGCAGTATTCCTGATGGGCGTGCTGTTTACGCTGATCTCCGCCACCGGCATTCGCGCCTGGATTCTGCGCAACCTGCCGATGGGCGTGGCGCACGGCACCGGCATCGGCATCGGGCTGTTTCTGCTGCTGATCGCCGCTGACGGCGTCGGGCTGGTAGTGAAAAATCCGGCGCCGGGCCTGCCGGTGGCGCTGGGGCATTTCACCTCGTTTCCGGTCATTATGTCGCTGCTGGGCCTGGCCGTGATTTTCGGCCTGGAGAAGCGTCGCGTGCCAGGCGGCATTCTGTTGACCATTATCGCCATCTCACTGATTGGCCTCGCGTTCGATCCCGCGGTGAGTTTTAAAGGGCTGTTTGCCATGCCGAGCCTGAGCGACGCTAACGGCCATTCGCTGCTGTTCAGCCTGGATATCGGCGGCGCGCTACAGGCGGCGGTGCTGCCCAGCGTGCTGGCGCTGGTGATGACGGCAGTTTTCGACGCCACCGGCACCATTCGCGCGGTGGCGGGGCAGGCTAATCTGCTGGATAAAGAGGGGCAGATCATCAACGGCGGCAAGGCGCTGACCACTGACTCCATCAGCAGTATTTTCGCTGGGCTGGTAGGCGCCTCGCCCGCGGCGGTCTATATCGAATCGGCGGCCGGCACGGCGGCGGGCGGTAAAACTGGCCTGACGGCGATCGTGGTCGGCCTGCTGTTCCTGCTGATCCTGTTTATGTCGCCGCTGGCTTATTTAGTACCGGCCTATGCTACGGCGCCCGCGCTGATGTATGTCGGCCTGCTGATGTTGAGCAACGTAGCGAAAATCGATTTCAACGATTTCGTCGACGCGATGTCCGGGCTGGTGACGGCGGTGTTTATCGTCCTGACCTGCAATATCGTCACCGGCATTATGCTCGGCTTCGGCGGGCTGGTGATTGGTCGTCTGTTCGCTGGCGAATGGCGCAAGCTGAATATCGGCACCGTGATTATCGCGGTGGCGCTGGTCGCTTTTTACGCGGGCGGCTGGGCGCTTTAATCCTGTCTGGCGCGGCAGCGATGCCGCGCCATGTTCCTTCCTTCCGCCGCATTTCCTGCCTTCCGCCTGATAAACAGAGAATCGTCCTGAAGCGTTGCGAATCGCACGCCTTGTTTTTAACAAGTTTAACGTTTTGTTTTACACTGCTAACGGGGCACCCCCAGGGTAATCGATTCACATATGCCTGCCGGAAGAAGCTATAAGGAAAGCATGGAAATCTTTTTTACTATTCTCATTATGACGTTAGTGGTGTCGCTCTCCGGCGTCGCCGCCCGTATTATCCCGTTTCAAATCCCGCTGCCGCTGGTGCAGATCGCCGCGGGCGCGCTGCTTGCCTGGCCGACTTTCGGCCTGCATGTCGATTTTGACCCGGAGCTGTTTCTGGTGTTGTTTATTCCGCCGCTGCTGTTCGCCGACGGCTGGAAAACGCCGGTTAACGAGTTTCTTCATCATGGCCGTGAAATCATGGGCCTGGCCTTAGTGCTGGTGCTGATCACCGTCGTGGGCATCGGCTATCTGATCTACTGGATGGTGCCGGGCATTCCACTGGTGCCCGCCTTCGCGCTGGCGGCGGTGCTGTCGCCGACGGACGCCGTGGCGCTGTCGGGCATCGTCGGCGAAGGGCGCATTCCCAAGAAGATCATGTCAATTTTGCAGGGCGAGGCGCTGATGAACGACGCGTCGGGCCTGGTGTCGCTCAAGTTCGCCGTTGCGGTGGCGATGGGAACGATGGTCTTTACCGTTTCCGGCGCGACCGTAGAGTTTCTGAAAGTGGCGATCGGCGGCCTGCTGGCGGGCGCTGCGGTCTGCTGGCTGTTCGGCAAATCACTGCGTCTTTTCAGCCGACTGAGCGGCGACGATCCCGCTACCCAGACGGTACTGCTGCTGCTGCTGCCGTTCGCCTCCTATCTGATCGCCGAGCATCTTGGCGTATCAGGCATCCTGGCGGCGGTGGCGGCCGGTATGATGATCACCCGCTCCGGCATTATGCGCCGCGCGCCGCTGGCGATGCGCCTGCGCGCCAACAGCGTCTGGCAGATGCTGGAATTCGTGTTTAACGGCATGGTGTTCCTGATGCTCGGCCTGCAACTGCCTGGCATTCTGGAAACCTCGATTACCGAGGCGAACGCCGATCCAAACGTCGAGCTGTGGATGCTGTTTACCGACATTCTGCTGGTGTACGCCGCCCTGATGCTGGTGCGTTTCGGCTGGCTCTGGACTATGCAGCGCCTCAGCAAGCGCCTGCTGACCAAAAAACCTATGGAGTTCAGCAGTTACAGCACGCGCGAGTTGCTGATTGCTTCGTTTGCCGGGGTGCGCGGCGCGATTACGCTGGCCGGTGTGCTGTCGATACCGCTGTTCCTGCCGAACGGCGACGCTTTCCCTGGCCGTTACGAGCTGGTATTCCTTGCGACCGGCGTCATTCTCTTCTCGCTGTTTGTCGGCGTCATTCTGTTGCCAGTCTTGCTGCGCGGCATCGACGGCATTGATAAGAGCGTGCATCGCCGCGAACTGCAGCAGGCGCGTGCGGTAATGGCGGGTGCGGCGGTTGAAAGCCTCTATAAGATGGAAGAGCGCCTGACGCAGGATGCCGAAGAGAATATCGATAACGAGCTGTTGAAAGAGGTGAGCTCACGGGTGATAGGCAACCTGCGCCGCCGCGCCGACGGACAGAGCGACCTGGAGAATGCGCACGTGGCGGAGGATCTGGAGCGCCGCTTCCGCCTCACCGCGCTGCGCGCCGAACGCGCTGAGCTTTATCATCTGCGCGCCACGCAGCAGATCAGCAACGAGACGATGCAGAAGCTGCTGCGCGATCTCGACCTGCTGGAAGCGCTGCTGGTCGAGAAAGAGGAGCATTAATCGCGAAGGCGGGCAGGGCTACCTGTCCGCCTTATACCGAAATCTTCGGCGCTTCGCCCGGCCAGAAGGCGCGACAGCAGTCAATCCACGCCTGCGCGCTGCGGGACAGATAGCTTCCTTCGCGCCAAATTAATCCCAGCGTCCACGTTAAATCCGATTCCAGCGGCAGCCACAGCAGCGATTTTCGATCGAGCCTTTGACAAATCGGCTCCGGCAGAATCGCCACGCCCATGCCCGCCTGTACCATTGCGGCCAGAAAATCCCATTGCCCGCTGCGCACCGCGATCTGCGGCGTCAGGCCCGCGCGCTGAAACGCCTTTTTCAGCTGGCGGTTTAGCGAAAACTCCTCATTGAAAATCAGTAGCGGATGCTGCGCCACTTCCGTCAGCGAGAGGCTCAGGCGATCGCGCCAGGGCGCCGCGTGCGGCACCAGCACACAGAGCGGATGCTGCATCAGCGTCAGGGTATTCAGCGGCAGCTGCTCATCTACCGGCAGTGCGGTCAGCGCCAGATCGAGACCGCCTGACAGCACGGCTTCCTGTACCGCCAGGCCGCCTGATTCGACAATATTTAGCGCAATGCCGGGATAGCGTTGACGAAAGGCGGAGACGGACCCGGCGATCTGCATGCCCACCATCGGCGGCACGCCCAGGCGCAGCTCGCCGGTCTTCAACTGATTGATATCGCCGATCTCCATCTCCAGCTGCTTGAACGCCTGCAAAATCGTCAGGCCGCGCTGATATACCACCTGGCCGCTGTCGGTCAGATGCAGCTTGCGGCCTTCGCGCAGCAGCAGCGTGCAGCCTAATTCTTCTTCCAGATGGCGCAGCATTTTACTGATGGTCGGCTGCGTGACGAACAGCGTCTCCGCCGCACGGGTAAAGCTTTGCTGACGCACCACCTCGACAAAATAACGTAGCGCCCGAACGTCCATAAACTATTCCCTCTGTGCATAGTTCGGATGATTTTAATTCATTTTTTTCACCCTTTAACAGCGCCGTATACTGACAGCCGTCACAGAAAAACAGGAGAAACCAATTATGGCGGTAGCGATAAGCCCTCAAAGTACGGGCTGGCTGCGGCGTTTACAGGTGCCGTTGCAGGTGGGCATTTATATCGGTCTGTTTATCTTCGCACAGCAGCTGGTGGGTTGGCTGCATCTGCCGCTGCCGGCCAATATCGTCGGCATGCTGCTGCTGCTGACGCTGATTGTGCTGCGCATCGTGCCGCTGAAGTGGGTGAAGGCGGGCGGCAGTTGGCTGCTGGCGGAAATGCTGCTGTTTTTCGTACCGGCGGTGGTGGCGGTAGTTAACTACGGCGACCTGCTGAAAGTGGAAGGCTGGCGCATCTGCGTCGTTATCGCTCTCAGCACGCTGATGGTATTGGGCGCTACGGCGCTGGTGGTCGATCGCGTTTACCGGCTGGAGATCTGGCTGGCGCAGCGTAAGCAGGCGCGCCATGAATGATCTGATTATCAGCCTGCTCTGTTTTATCGCCACGCTCTGCGTCTATTTTCTGAATAAACAGCTCTATCGCCGCTGGCGTAAGCTGCTGCTGATGCCGCTGGTGCTGACGCCGCTGCTGCTGGTGGGGATGCTGCTGTTGACCCATATCTCCTGGCAGGATTATATCGGCGAGAGCCGCTGGCTGCTGTGGCTGCTCGGCCCGGCGACGCTGGCGTTTGCGGTGCCGGTCTATGAAAACATGACGATTATCCGTCGCCACTGGCTGTCGCTGTCGGCGGGCGTGGTAACCGCTACGCTGGTAGCGGTATGCAGCTCGGTCTGGCTGGCGCGTCTGCTGACGCTGCCGGAAATTATCCAGCGTAGCCTGGCGGTGCGTTCGATCACCACGCCGTTCGCCTTGGCCGCGGCGCAGCAGGTGGGTGGACAGCCCGACCTGGTGGCGCTGTTTGTGGTGATCACCGGCGTCTTCGGCATGGCGGTCGGCGATGTGCTGTTTCTGCGGCTGGCGGTTAAGCAGGGGCTGGCGAAAGGCGCGGGCTTCGGCGCCGCCTCACATGGCGCAGGCACCGCGCGCGCCTATGAGTTAGGGCAGCAGGAGGGGGTGGTTTCCAGCCTGGTGATGATGCTGTCGGGCGTGGTCACGGTGGTGATCGCGCCGCTGATCGGCCAGCTGATGTGGGCGACGAGCTAAGCGCCGCCTGATAAAAAAGGGCCGCTAAGCGGCCCGAAGAAGATTGAACAATATTAAAGCACGGGCCGCCCCGGTCCATAACCTGAGGGCGGCCCGTGCTTTAGTGGGCTTTGCCCTGATCGATGCCGATGCCGGTTTGCGAACGCACGAACTGGGCGCGGAACAGCTGACGCTCCTGCGCGCCCTGCGCGGAGTGGTCAGTGATCGAGAACAGCCAGGTGCCGATAAAGGCGACCAGCATCGAGAACAGCGCCGGATACTCATACGGGAAAACCGGCGTCGCATGGCCGAGCACCTGCACCCATACCGTCGGGCCAAGAATCATCAGCAGCACCGCCGTCAGCAGTCCCAGCCAGCCGCCGATCATCGCGCCGCGCGTGGTCAGCCGCGACCAGTACATCGACAGCAGAATGATCGGGAAATTACAGCTGGCGGCGATAGAGAAGGCCAGACCGACCATAAAGGCGATATTCTGTTTTTCAAACAGAATGCCCAGCGCAATCGCCACCACGCCCAGTACCAGCACGGTGATTTTCGAGACGCGTAGCTCTTCGCGTTCGGTCGCCTGACCTTTACGCACCACGCTGGCGTAGAGATCGTGCGATACGGCGGAGGCGCCCGCCAGCGTCAGCCCGGCGACCACCGCCAGAATGGTGGCGAAGGCGACGGCGGAGATAAAGCCGAGGAAGGTGCTGCCGCCCACCGCGTTCGCCAGATGCACCGCCGCCATATTGTTGCCGCCGATCAGCGCGCCGGTGGCGTCTTTAAATGCCGGGTTGGCGCCGACCAGTAAAATCGCGCCGAAGCCGATAATAAAGGTCAGGAAGTAGAAATAGCCCATAAAGCCCGTAGCCCAGAACACGCTTTTGCGCGCCTCGCGCGCGTCGCTGACGGTAAAGAAGCGCATCAGGATATGCGGCAGACCGGCGGTGCCGAACATCAGACCCAATCCCAGCGACAGCGCGGAGACAGGATCGTTGACCAGCCCGCCGGGGCGCATAATCGCCTGACCTTTGGGATGCACCGCCATCGCCTCGGTAAACAGCGTGTTGAAGCTGAAGCCGACCGATTTCATCACCATGATCGCCATAAAAGAAGCGCCGAACAGCAGCAGCACCGCTTTGATGATCTGCACCCATGTGGTCGCCAGCATGCCGCCGAACAGCACGTACAGCACCATCAGAATGCCGACCAGCACTACCGCCACATGGTAATCCAGCCCAAACAGCAGCTGAATCAGCTTGCCTGCGCCGACCATCTGCGCAATCAGATAAAGGGCGACCACCACCAGCGAGCCGCAGGCGGAAAGCGTGCGGATCGGCTTCTGCTGTAAGCGGTAAGAGGCGACATCAGCGAAGGTGTAGCGGCCCAGGTTGCGCAGCCGCTCGGCGATCAGAAACAGAATGATCGGCCAGCCGACCAGAAAGCCCAGCGAATAGATCAGGCCGTCGTAGCCGGAGGTGTAAACCAGCGCGGAGATGCCGAGAAACGAGGCGGCGGACATAAAGTCGCCGGCCATCGCCAGCCCGTTTTGAAAGCCGGTGATATTGCCGCCCGCGGTATAGTAGTCGCTGCGCGAGCGGGTGCGTTTTGAAGCCCACCAGGTGATGCCGAGCGTCCCGGCAACGAATACCAGGAACATGATAATCGCCTGATAGTTAGTGCTCTGTTTCTGCACCGCGCCGCTAATCGCATCGGCAGCCAGCAGCGGCAGGGGAAGCAGCAGCGTCAGGCCTGCGGCAAAGCGTTTTAGCCCGATCATTATTTCACCTCATCGATAATCTGTTTAGTCAGGCGATCGAACTCGCCGTTGGCGCGCCAGACGTAAACGCCGGTCAACAGGAAAGAGATCACAATCAGGCCGACGCCGATAGGGATGCCGCGCGTAACGTTGGTGCCCTCATGCAGCGGGGCGCCCAGCCAGTCGGGGGCGAAAGCGATAAGTAAAATAAAGCCGACATACAGGATGAGCATGATGATGGACAGAATCAGCGCGAAACGCTGGCGCTTTTGCACCAGCTCTTTAAAGCGCGAGCTGTTCTCTATCCGGGCATAGATAGCGTCGTTCATTACAGCGTCTCCAGAGGTAAGAAAAGATCGGGGAGATCCCTTCAGGAACTTTTTATAGTGTTATGACGTCTGTTTTACCGGCTGGCCTGCGCCAGCCGTGCCGCTCGTTAATCAGAGGGGCGGCGTTCGCCGCCCTGCGGGTTATGGCATGGCGATGCTCTGTTTCTCCTCCAGCAGTTTTTCCACTACGCCAGGATCAGCCAGCGTTGAGGTGTCGCCCAGGTTACTGGTGTCGCCGGTGGCGATTTTGCGCAGGATGCGGCGCATAATCTTGCCGGAGCGGGTTTTCGGCAGCGAATCGGTCCAGTGCAGCACGTCCGGGGTGGCGATCGGCCCAATCTCCTTGCGCACCCAGTTGCGCACTTCCGCATACAGCTCCGGCGTCGGCTCTTCGCCATGGTTCAGCGTAATATAGGCGTAGATTGCCTGGCCCTTAATGCTGTGCGGGATGCCGACCACCGCCGCTTCGGCGATTTTGGCGTGGGAAACCAGCGCCGATTCGATTTCGGCAGTGCCCAGACGATGACCGGAGACGTTCAGCACGTCATCCACGCGGCCGGTGATCCAGTAGTAGCCATCCTCGTCGCGTCGCGCGCCGTCGCCGCTGAAATACATATTTTTGAAGGTGGAGAAATAGGTTTGCTCAAAGCGCTCGTGATCGCCGAACAGCGTGCGCGCCTGGCCCGGCCAGGAGTCGACAATGACCAGGTTGCCTTCGCAGGCACCTTCCTGACTTTGTCCTTCATTATCCACCAGCGCTGGCTGCACGCCGAAGAAAGGTTTGGTCGCCGAACCCGCTTTCAGCTCGGTGGCGCCGGGCAGGGGGGTGATCATGAAGCCGCCGGTCTCGGTCTGCCACCAGGTATCGACGATCGGGCAGCGGCTGTCGCCGATTTTTTTGTAATACCACTCCCAGGCTTCCGGGTTAATCGGCTCACCCACCGATCCCAGAATGCGCAGCGACGCGCGGCTGGTGCCGGCAATCGCCCGGTCGCCTTCCGCCATCAGCGCGCGGATCGCCGTCGGCGCGGTATAGAGCAGCGTCACCTTATGCTTGTCTACCACTTCCGCCATGCGGCTCGGCTGCGGCCAGTTAGGCACCCCTTCGAACATCAGCGTGGTGGCGCCGCAGGCCAGCGGGCCGTAAAGCAGGTAGCTGTGGCCGGTGATCCAGCCTACGTCGGCGGTGCACCAGTAGACGTCGCTGGGTTGATAATCGAAGACATATTTAAAGGTGGCGGCGACGTAAACCAAATAACCGCCGGTGGTGTGCAGCACGCCCTTCGGCTTGCCGGTAGATCCAGAGGTATAAAGGATAAACAGCGGATCTTCCGCGTTCATCTCTTCCGGCTGGTGGTGCGAACAGGCGCTGTTCATGCGCTCGTGCCACCAGCTGTCGCGGCCGTTCTGCCAGGCGATCTCATTGCCGGTGCGTTTCAGCACCACCACATGCTCCACGCTGGTGACGCCGGGGTTTTTTAACGCCTCGTCGACATTCTTTTTCAGCGGAATAGTGCGGCCCGCGCGGATGCCCTCGTCGGCAGTCACCACCAGTTTGGCGCTGGAGTCGATAATGCGTCCCGACACCGCTTCCGGCGAAAAGCCGCCGAAAATCACCGAGTGCACCGCGCCGATGCGTGCGCAGGCCAGCATCGCCACCGCCGCTTCCGGCACCATCGGCATATAGATTGCAACGACGTCGCCCTTTTTGATCTCCAGCTCTTTCAGCACATTGGCGAAACGGCAGACCTCACGATGAAGCTGGCGGTAGGTCAGCGTTTTGCTTTCGCTGGCGTCGTCGCCTTCCCAGATGATGGCGGGATGATCGCCGCGTTCGTGCAGATGGCGGTCCAGACAGTTGGCCGCCAGATTGAGCGTGCCGTCCTCATACCAGCGAATGCTGATATTGCCCGGCGCGAAAGAGGTATTCTTCACTCTGGTGTAAGGCTTGATCCAGTCCAGCATTTTCCCTTGCTCGCCCCAAAAAGCGTCAGGGTCCTGTACCGATTGTTGATACATCGACTGGTACTGTTCCGCATTTATCAGCGTATGTTCCGCAATGCTGGCGGGAACGGGATGTTTAATGATTTGGCTCATGGCTGGTCTCCTTGAAGATGTTAATCATATGTCAATCAAAGGTTAATAACAGCGAGGAGCAGCGCTTTGTTTCTTTTTTGCGCGACAGATCACGGGAATAACAAACGCGATGAAATGTGCAGGTTTTCGCCAGCCTGGCGGTAGGGAATCGCTTTACTTCTTTTCCATTAAGTGTAGGTAATTACGCTCGGCGCTGTTGAAAAAAACAGCGATCGATTCACATCTTGTAATGCATACCTATGCCAAAAGAAGAAGCTATATTACTTTTCATAACATAGAGTTACTGGTTTGATAACCGGAAGGCATTTATCTTGCCGCTTCCTGGACTGACGAAAGAGATCGCCGCAAAGGTTGCTTTTCGCCCGTTGATAATGGTACTTATCAACGGCCCTTTCCGGGCGCTACCATCAATAACCCTCGATTTTACCGGACTTTGTCCATTTCCCTTAGTGTGTAAATATCCGCGCTCCTGTGCGGAACCAGGGTTTGTTAAGGAAATGAAACACTATGAAAGGTTTTAAAATCAGCCTTGCCTGGCAAATACTGATTGCATTAGTGCTGGGTGTCATCGTTGGTGCGATTTTGCATAACCAACCTGAGGATCGTGAATGGTTAATCACCAATATCCTCTCGCCTGCCGGTGATATCTTTATTCATCTGATCAAGATGATTGTGGTGCCAATTGTGATTTCTACTCTTGTGGTAGGTATTGCAGGCGTGGGCGACGCAAAGAAGCTTGGACGAATCGGCGTCAAGACAATTGTCTACTTTGAAGTGATTACCACCATTGCCATCGTTGTAGGGATTACTCTGGCGAATGTCTTTCAGCCTGGCACCGGCATTGATATGTCGACGCTGGCAACGGTGGATATCTCTAAATATGAAGCGACTACCGAACAAGTGCAGAGCGGGGCGCATAGCCTTGTGGTCACCATTCTGTCGCTGATCCCGCAGAATATTTTCGCGGCCATCGCCAAGGGCGATATGCTGCCGATCATCTTCTTCTCGGTGCTGTTTGGTCTCGGCCTCTCGTCGCTGCCGTCCGAACACCGCGATCCGCTGGTGAAAGTGTTCCGCTCAGTGTCGGAAACCATGTTTAAAGTGACGCATATGATCATGCGCTACGCGCCGATTGGCGTGTTCGCCCTGATCGCTGTGACCATCGCCAACTTTGGTTTCTCCTCGCTCTGGCCGCTGGCGAAGCTGGTGCTGCTGGTGTACGCCGCCATTCTGTTCTTCGCCTTCGTAGTGCTGGGCGCGGTGGCGCGCATCTGCAAGCTGAAAATCACCACGCTGATGCGCATCCTGAAAGATGAGCTGATCCTCTCTTACTCCACCTCCAGCTCCGAAACGGTGCTGCCGCGCATTATGGAGAAGATGGAAGCCTACGGCGCGCCGAAGGCGATCACCAGCTTCGTGGTGCCGACCGGCTACTCGTTCAATCTCGACGGCTCTACGCTCTATCAGAGCATCGCGGCGATCTTTATCGCGCAGCTCTACGGCATCGACCTCTCCCTGACGGATGAGATCGTGCTGGTGCTGACGCTGATGGTCACCTCAAAAGGGATTGCGGGCGTGCCGGGCGTCTCCTTTGTGGTGCTGCTGGCAACGCTGGGCAGCGTCGGTATTCCGCTGGAAGGCCTGGCCTTTATCGCTGGCGTCGACCGTATCATGGATATGGCGCGCACCGCGCTGAACGTGGTGGGCAATGCGCTGGCAGTGCTGGTTATCGCCAAGTGGGAAGACCAGTTCGATACCGCTCAGGCGGAGAAATATGAGCAGCAGCTGCGTATACAAACCGCACGCTAAGCCGCCTCATGCATCCTGACGCCGCCCCTGCTTCCGCTCGGGCGGCGTTTTTTATCCGTTGTTTTGTCCCACCTCTCCGCTTAAGCGGTTCCATTCTGGGAAAGAGTTGCTCATTATATTGCGCGGCGCAGTTCGCCTGCCGCCGTCTCTGTCCGCCTTATAAGGGAGTAGCTATGAGTCTCGATCTGTCACGCATGATCACCGAAAGCCGCAATCCGGCCAGCGAAAACATCGATGAGCTGTCTACCGAAGCGATGCTGCGCGTCATCAACAACGAAGATAAAAAGGTCGCCCTGGCGGTAGAGGCGATTGTGCCGCAGATCGCTGAGGCGGTAGATGCCATTACCGCCGCGTTTCAGCAGGGCGGACGCCTGATTTACAGCGGCGCCGGCACTTCCGGGCGACTGGGTATTCTCGATGCCAGCGAATGTCCGCCTACCTTCGGCACGCCGCGCGAGCAGGTGGTGGGGCTGATTGCTGGCGGCCATACGGCCATTTTGCAGGCAGTGGAAAACGCGGAAGACAATGCAGAGAGGGGCGCGGCCGATTTGCAGGCGATTGAGTTCAGCGCGCGCGATGTGCTGGTCGGCATCGCCGCCAGCGGGCGCACGCCTTACGTACTGGGCGCGCTCGACTATGCGCGGCGTCAGGGCGCGACCACCGTGGCGCTGACCTGTAACCCCGACAGCGAAATGGCGCGCGTGGCGCATATCGCCCTGACGCCGGTGGTGGGACCGGAAGTGGTGACCGGTTCTTCGCGTCTGAAAGCCGGAACGGCACAGAAGCTGGTGCTGAATATGCTGACTACCGGCGCGATGATTCGCAGCGGCAAGGTGTTCGGTAATCTGATGGTAGATGTGGAAGCGACTAACCAGAAGCTGGTGCAGCGCCAGATCAATATCGTCATGCAGGCGACCGACTGCGGCGCGGAAGAGGCGCAGGCGGCGCTGGCCGCCTGTAACGGACACTGCAAAACCGCCATTCTGATGGTGCTGGGTCATCTTTCCGCGCCGGAAGCCACTCGCCTGTTGGCACAGCATCACGGCTTTATCCGCCAGGCGCTGCGTGAGGCGGTTTCGGGACGACCGTAACAGAAAAAAGGCTTCTTTTTCAGCACGTCCTTGCCTGAAGAAGAAGCCTGTTCAGACCCCATTCGCACCTTCTCCTAAATAAATCTTACGATTTATTTATCCGCAAATTTCCCCGGTTTTCACTGCTGTGCCTTAGATGCTGCTTAAAATGCGACCCGAATCAAGCTAATCCTGGTTTTTAACGCTAAAGATCCCGCCTGCGGCTGCCGAAATTATAAAAAACATAATCTATTCATCGCATCTGGCTCCGCGCCTCTTTCAAGGATTATTTCATGCGTAACAACCAACCCGTTACCCAACAGGCGTTCGCGTTTAGCGATGACGCAACGCTGATGACGACGACCGACCGCAACAGCCGTATCACCTACGCCAACGACGCCTTTATTGACGTCAGCGGCTTCACGCAGGAGGAGATTGACGGCCAGCCGCATAATCTGGTGCGCCATCCCGATATGCCGCCGGAGGCGTTTGCGGATATGTGGGCCACGCTGAAGCAGGGACAGCCCTGGTCGGCGCTGGTAAAAAATCGGCGTAAAAATGGCGATCACTACTGGGTGCGCGCGAATGCGATCCCTGTGATCCGCAACGGCGCGGCGCAGGGGTATATGTCGGTACGTACCCGGCCGACAGCGGCGGAGATTCAGCAGGCGGAAGCGCTCTACAGCGATTTCAGGGCGGGCCGACATAAAGGACGTAGATTACATAAAGGGCTGCTGGTCTACAGCGGCTGGCGAAGCTGGCGTTCGCTGTTTAAAACCCTGCCGCTGCGCTGGCGCATACGATCCACGCTGTTGGCCCTGTTGCCGCTCAGCGTCGCGGGCGTCTGGACGCTGGGCGTTAGCGCGGGCGCGCTGGGTCTGTTCAGCGGCGGCATGGCTAGTCTGTTGCTGCTGGCGAGTCTCTGGCTGGAACAGCAGATTTCGCGTCCGCTGGAGCGCGTCTGCCAGCAGGCGCTGGATGTCGCCACCGGCAACAGCCATAAGGTCGACGCCCCCGATCGGGTGGATGAGATCGGCATGACCCTGCGCGCCATCGGGCAGCTTGGGCTGATGTTTCGCTGGCTGGTGGATGACGTCAGCGGTCAGGCGATCAACGTGCTGAGCGCCAGCGACGCCATGGCGCGCAGCAATGAGGAGCTGAGCCAACGTACCGAGCAGGCGGCGGCCAACGTGCAGCAGACCGCCGCCACCATGAACGAGATGACCGCGACGGTAAACAGTAACAAAGCGCGCGCCACGGAAGTGGACCAGCTTGCCGCCACCACCAGCGAGGCGGCGCGGCAGGGAGGTGCGGCGATGCAGGAGACCATCGGCATGATGGGCGATATGACTGACAGTTCAAAGAAAATCGCCAGCATTATCAGCGTTATCGACGGCATTGCCTTTCAGACCAATATCCTGGCGCTCAACGCGGCGGTCGAGGCGGCGCGCGCGGGCGAACAGGGCAAAGGCTTCGCCGTGGTAGCAGGCGAGGTGCGCAATCTGGCAAGCCGCAGTGCGAAGGCGGCCAGCGAAATCAAAGCGCTGGTGGAGGCGAGCGTGAAGCGGGTGGAGATCGGCGCCGGGCAGGTGAATCATACCGGCAGCACCATGCAGGAGATTGTCGGGCAGGTGCAGACGGTATCGGAACTGATTGGTCAGATTAGCGCCGCCACCGCCGAACAGGCGACCGCGCTGAGCGAAGTCAGCCTGGCGGTGGAAAACCTGGACGAGATCACCCATCAAAACGCAGCGCGCGTGCAGGAAGGCGCCGAGGCCTCAGGACGCATGACGCGCCAGGCGACGCGCCTGGTCGAAGCGATCAGCGTGTTCCGCTAACCCAAAGGCTGTCGGGCCCAGGCGTCCGACAGCCCGCTCCTGCGGGTAACCGCCAGGCGGTTACGTCCCTCCTCCCGCGTAAGGTCGTATGCCGCTCAGGTTTGCGTCGGGCCCTTAAAAATGCAGACGATATCTGGCAATTCCATCCCTCGGATCTTTCCGTATCTTAAATGTGTTAGCCCGCTTTCCGCCTTATTTCGTCATTGATCCACCCGTCCGGCTCGCCTTTCTTGCTGACTAAGCGCCTGCTTTTTCAACTACAGTTAACTTTTTGCGCCGCCGCGGTTGGGCGCGTCAACACAAGAGAGGAAACCATGAGTCAGTTTTTCATGAACGAAAAAAGCGAGCTGGTGAACGAAGCGATCGAGGGCGCGCTGCTGAGCACGCCTTTTCATAATCTGAGTCGGCTTGAGGTTGGCGAAGGTATTCGCGTCGTGGTGCGCAACGACTGGGATAAGCGCAAGGTGGCGCTGATCTCCGGCGGCGGCTCCGGCCATGAACCGGCGCACGTCGGCTTTGTGGGAAAAGGAATGCTGACCGCGGCGGTATGCGGCGACGTGTTCGCCTCGCCCAGCGTGGACGCGGTGCTGAGCGCCATTATCAACGTCACCGGCGAGGCGGGCTGCCTGCTGATCGTGAAAAACTATACCGGCGACCGCCTTAACTTCGGCCTGGCGGCGGAAAAGGCGCGTGCGCTGGGTTATAAGGTCGAACTGGCGATTGTAAAAGATGACATCGCGCTGCCGGATAATCCGCAACCGCGCGGCCTGGCGGGCACGGTATTAATCCATAAGCTCGCAGGCTACTACGCGGAACAGGGCGCCTCGCTCCAGGAAGTCACACAGCGCGCGCAGCAGGCGATTGATGAGACCGCCAGCATCGGTCTGGCGTTCTCTACCTGCCATATTCCCGGCGAAGCGCCCGATAACCGTGTGGCGGAAGGGGAAAGCGAACTCGGCATGGGCATCCATGGCGAACCGGGCGTGAAAACGCTAAAAACGCAGAACAGCCGCGAAATCGTACAAATCATGACGGAAAAGCTGGCGGAAAAGGTGCCGCAGGATAAAAAGGCGCTGCTGTTGATAAACAATCTCGGCGGCTTTTCATTGCTGGAAATGGGCGTGCTGGTGCGGGAAACCGTAAAGACACCGCTGGGCGAACGCATCAGCCATCTGCTCGGCCCCGCCACGCTGGTCAGTTCGCTGGATATGAAAGGCTTCTCTCTCACGACGCTGCTGTTGGATGACGAGCGGCTGAAGGCGCTACAGGCGCCGGTCGAGGCGAGCGGCTGGCAGCCGGTGCAGAGGTTGCAGATGCCCGCAGCGGTTAAAGGCGAGGCGATCAAACGCCAGCAGGAGATGTCGCCTTCAGACAATGCGGCGGTGCAGCGCGTGGTGGACATCGTGTGCCAGACGCTGATCGATCTTGAAGGCGAGCTGAATAAGCTGGATGCCAAAGTCGGCGACGGCGACACCGGCTCCACCTTCGCCGCTGGCGCGCGCAAAATTCTTCAGGGGAGCCAACAGAAGGCGCTGCCGTTTAATGAACCGTCCCGCCTGCTGACGTTGGTCGGCGAGCAGCTGGCGGTAGTGATGGGCGGCTCCAGCGGCGTGCTGATGTCAATTATGTTTACCGCCGCCGGACAGCAGCTGGAAGAGGGTAAACCGCTGCCGCAGGCGCTGATGGCCGGACTGGATCGCATGAAGCACTACGGCGGCGCACGCGTCGGCGATCGCACGCTGATTGATGCGCTGGAGCCTGCGTTGCAGACGCTGATCGACGGCAAAGGGCTGAGCGCCGCCGCCGCCGCCGCGCAGCAGGGCGCGGACGCCACCGCCAGCATGGGTGCGGCTAAAGCGGGACGCTCCTCCTACCTGAATCAGGAGAGCCTCAACGGGGTGAAAGATCCGGGCGCTTACGCGGTAGAGCGCGTGTTCGCCGCGCTTAAATAGCCTCTTCTTTTCCGGCGGCCCGATCCAGACGCGCCGCCAGCTGGGTGACATACTGGCGCTGCGGCGTTTCCCGCAGCGCCAGCGCCAGATTAATGTTCTCCATCACCTGCGCATTTTCCGCCAGCTCGTCGCTCAGCTTGCCGTTTTCGTGCAGCCAGCGCGCCACGCTTGCCCAGCGCCAGAGCGGCGAGTGTCCGGCAAGGCGCTGAACCGGCGCCGGAAAGCGGCCCGGCCCGCGCGTGCCGTCTTTCAGCATGGCGACCGCCTGACGGGAGAGTTGGCTGCGCTGGGCGATATCGCTCAGACCAAGCAGCGTGGCGTCCACGGCGACAACGCGCGCGGGCAGCGCGCCGCCTTCGATATCCGCAATGGCGCTCAGCACCGCCTGCTCAAAGCTGTCGCCGTCACGATCGAATTCCAGATAAACGCTGTCGCCGTAAAAGCAGAGCAGGGCGTCGTCGCAGCCGCATTCGAACAGGGCGTTTTCCAGCCCTGGCGTATGGGCCTCAACGCCGGTAAGGATGAGCGTGAAGTGATAAATCATCAGTTCCTCCTGATGTGGGGCGTAACATCCAGCGCGCAGCTGTTAACTTTACGGCGAATCTGCTGCGCATGGCGTTCAGGCGCGCGCGGCGTGGACCAGACGCTCATCTGATGCTCGCTGTGTTCGGGCACCGCGCATATCAGCCTGCCGAAGGCGTGCCCGTTGGAAGGGCGAAATTGCCAGCCGCACAGCAGGGCGTACTCGATCGCGGCCTGAATATGTTTATTGGGATGCTTTTTCATTATCCATCCTGGACAGTGGCGAAATTACAGGCGGTGTTGACAACTGTCAACATTTTTTTGTTCCTGCCTTTATCTTTCACCAGCCGCAGGCGGAGTAAAAGCGAAGAGCGGATTAACTGCCTGTTATTTGTTATTTTTCCGCGTTATCCCTTAATTCCGCTGCAACGCCTCCTGTCGGTTTTCACCCTCGATAACGCGCTCAAAGCTGCGCAGACGCTTGTATATCGACATCAGCGACACCAGCGTCGACCACGAGGTGATCAGGTACTGGAACGCCTGACGCACCTGGTCGAACACGTTGGTGATCTGTTGCAGCAGCCCCAGCGTCAGGCCGCCGGCGATAATGGTTGGCAGCAGAATAAACAGGCCAAACATGCTATCCACCTGCAAATAAAGGATGCGCGTCACGTTGAAATAGAGATAGTGAAACCAGAGGCGGAAATAGTTGTAGCGCACCCGGCTAAACAGCTCGCGCACCGTGGCGGGGGCCGCCCGGCGAGCATCATCTTCACCGTAGACCAGTTCCTTACGGTAAGCGGCTTCCACCCGCTGATTACGGAACTCCAGCCCCGGCAGCTTCACGCCCACCAGACCCAGCAGCAGAGTGCCGAACAGCGACCAGAACAGCGCCGCCAGCACCAGGCCATAAGGCGTGTGGCCGAGGATCGGCACGCTTTTTACATGCTGCGACAGCCCCACCAGCACCGGCAGAAACGCCACCAGCGTCATTACCGCCTGAATAAGGCTCACGCCCCAGTCTTGCAGCGTGCTGGAAAAACGCATCGTATCTTCCTGTACGCGCTGCGCAGCACCTTCTACATGTCGTAGCTGCTGCCAGTGCGCCATATAGCAGTCGTTCATCGCGGTGCGCCAACGAAATATCCAGTGGCTGATAAAAAAGGCGTTCAGCACGCCGATCACTACCGCAATCAGCGCGATGCTAAGAAAATCGCCGATCTGCTGGTAGAAATCGGCCATAGATACCGATCCCGCTTTAGTCAGCGCGCGCTGAATAAGATCGTAAAAAGGGCCGTACCAGGCGTTGATGGTGACGCCGACATGCACATCGAACCAGGTAATAAACAGGATTAGCGCCGTTCCCAGCACCGACCAGCGTTGCCAGGGATGCGGACTGGCGAACGACCAGACCGTAGCGAACAGCGCCGTCAACGCGGCGAAGTAACAGTAAAACCAGAGATCGTCAGGCTGGAGAAAGCGCCATGCGCTGTCAGGCAGCGCTTTGCCAGCGTACCGCGCAAACGTCGGCAGATGAAAGACCAGCTGGCTGGCGCCGTCGAACCAGAGAAAAACCGCCGCCAGACTGAACAGGGCTGCCGTGCTGAAAAACAGCGCGGGCCGGGGGAAAAAGGAACTGAACATAGCGACTCCGCAAAAAAGATTCGCTTCTTTATAGCCTGCGCAGTGATTAACAGTCTGTGGTGGGTTGTGTCCAGTCGTTACGGCGCGCCCCATTGATAACGAACGAAACGGAGCGATGTCAGTTTAATGTTAAGGAATTTGTGTGATTTTGTTTTGTGCTGCTAAAGATTTTACAAAATAGCTGTTACAATGCGCGCTGCTGTTACCGGTAACAATGAGCCTGTTTTCCATCCGGGAATCCCTGCATAAAACCATAACTACAATAATAAAACAGAGACGATCAACTGTTGCGCTGTTACGCAACGTGCGCTAAGGCAATGTTATGTCGAAAGAAAAAACGAGTACTTCCAGAAGAGACTTTCTTCTGAAAACCATCACGCTGGCGCCCGCCGTCGCGATGGGCACCACCGGGATTGCGTCACTGGGCCTCAGCGGCAGCGCCCAGGCCAACGAAAACGCGGCGCCTGCCGGCCCGCAAACCGCACGCGACTATCAGCCCGTCTGGTTTTCCGCCGAAGAGTTCGCCTTTATTAAGGCCGCCGTGGCGCGCCTGATCCCGGCGGACGAGCGCGGTCCGGGCGCGCTGGAAGCGGGCGTGCCGGAATTTATCGATCGCCAAATGAATACCCCTTACGCGACCGGCAACAACTGGTATATGCAGGGGCCGTTCGATCCTGACGCGCCGAAAGAGCTGGGCTATCAACTCCCGCTGGTGCCGCAGCAGATCTATCGTCTGGGCATCGCCGAAGCGGACGCCTGGGCGAGACAGCAGCATGGCAAAGCTTTTGCCGCGCTGAGCGCCGAACAGCAGGATGCGCTGCTCGGCGAGTTTGAAAGCAACAAGGCGAGCTTTAAGCAGCTGCCAGCGAAAGTCTTCTTCGCTTACCTGCTGCAAAACACCCGCGAGGGCTTTTTCTGCGATCCGCTGCATGGCGGCAATCAGCACATGGTGGGCTGGAAGCTGATCGGCTTCCCCGGCGCGCGCGCTGATTTTATGGACTGGGTGGAGCGCGGCGAGCGCTATCCCTTCCCGGCGGTATCGATTCGTGGAGAAAGAGCATAAGCATGGCAAACGTAATGAAAAAAGTGGACGCGGTGATTGTCGGCTTCGGCTGGGCCGGTTCCATTATGGCGAAAGAGTTGACGGAAGCGGGCCTGCACGTGGTGGCGCTGGAGCGCGGTCCGCATCGCGATACCTACCCGGACGGCTCTTATCCGCAGGTGATCGATGAGCTGACCTATAACGTCCGCAAAAAGCTGTTCCAGGATCTGTCGAAAAGCACCGTCACCATTCGTCACAACGTCTCGCAGACCGCACAGCCCTATCGTCAGCTGGCGGCGTTTCTGCCGGGTACCGGCACCGGCGGCGCAGGCCTGCACTGGTCCGGCGTCCATTTTCGCGTCGATCCGACAGAGCTGCGGATGCGCAGCCACTATGAGGAGCGCTACGGCAAAGACTTTATCCCGGAAGGCATGACCATTCAGGATTTCGGCGTCACTTACGACGAGCTGGAGCCGTTCTTCGACAAGGCTGAAAAGGTGTTCGGCACCTCCGGCTCCGCCTGGAGCGTTAAAGGCAAAATCGTCGGCCAGGGCCGGGGCAACCCGTTTGCGCCGGATCGCTCTGACGATTTCCCGCTGCCGCCGCAAAAGCGCACTTACTCCGCGCAGCTGTTCGCGAAGGCGGCCGAGTCGGTGGGCTATCATCCCTACGATCTGCCGTCGGCCAACACCTCTGGCCCCTACACCAACACCTATGGCGCGCAGATGGGCCCATGCAACTTCTGCGGCTATTGCAGCGGCTACGCCTGCTACATGTATTCCAAAGCGTCGCCGAACGTCAATATCTGGCCTGCGCTGCGTCAGGAGCCGAAATTCGAGCTGCGCGACAACTCGCACGTGCTGCGCGTCAATCTCACCGACGATAAAAAACGCGCCACCGGCGTGACCTATGTCGATGCGCAGGGCCGCCAGATCGAACAGCCAGCGGATCTGGTGATCCTCTCCGCGTTCCAGTTCCACAACGTGCATCTGATGCTGCTTTCCGGCATCGGCCAGCCTTATAACCCCATCACCAATGAAGGGGTGGTGGGCCGCAACTTTGCCTATCAGAACATCTCCACTATCAAGGCGTTCTTCGGCAAAGATGTGCATACCAATAACTTTATCGGCGCGGGCGGCGCGGGCGTCGGCGTCGACGACTTCAACGCCGATAACTTCGACCACGGCAAATATGGCTTTGTCGGCGGCTCGCCTTTCTGGGTCAACCAGGCGGGCGTGAAGCCGATCTCCGGTCTGCCGGTGCCGCAGGGCACGCCGGGCTGGGGCAGCAAGTGGAAAGCGGCGGTGGCCGATCACTATACGCACCACGTTTCGATGGACGCCCACGGCGCGCATCAGTCTTACCGCGCCAACTACCTCGATCTCGATCCGAACTACAAGGACGCCTTTGGGCAGCCGCTGCTGCGCATGACCTTCGACTGGCAGGATAACGACATCAAGATGTCGCAGTTTATGCATGACCGCATGCGTAAAATCGCCGTCGCGATGAACCCGAAAGAGATCATCGGCGCGCCGAAAGTGCAGGGCACCCACTTCGACACCACTGTTTATCAAACCACGCATATGAACGGCGGCGCGATTATGGGCGAAGATCCGAAGACCAGCGCGGTTAACCGCTATTTGCAAAGCTGGGACGTGCCGAACGTCTTTGTGCCGGGCGCCTCGGCGTTCCCTCAGGGGCTGGGCTACAACCCGACCGGCATGGTTGCCGCGTTGACCTACTGGTCGGCGAAGGCGATCCGCGAACAGTATCTGAAAAACCCAGGACCGCTGGTGCAGGCATAAGGATGATGGCGATGAAAAACGCATTACTGGCGCTGTGCCTGCTGGCTACAGCCTCTGGCGCGATGGCGGCCGACGACCAGGCCGGCGATCTGATCAAACGCGGCGAATATCTGGCGCGCGCGGGGGACTGCGTCGCCTGCCACACCAGCAAAGAGGGTAAACCCTTTGCCGGCGGGCTGGCGATGGCAACCCCGATCGGCACTATCTATTCCACTAATATCACCCCGGATAAAGAGACCGGCATCGGCAGCTACAGCTATGACGACTTCCAGAAGGCAGTGCGTCATGGCGTAGCGAAAAACGGCGATACGCTCTATCCGGCGATGCCTTATCCCTCTTACGCCGTGGTCAGCGACGAGGATATGCAGGCGCTTTACGCTTACTTTATGCACGGCGTGGCGCCGGTGGCGCAGCAGAATAAAGAGAGCGACATTCCCTGGCCGCTCTCCATGCGCTGGCCGCTGGCGATCTGGCGCGGCATTTTCGCGCCGGACGTGAAGGCGTTCCAGCCGAAAAGCGGCGAAGACGCGGACCTGGCGCGCGGACGCTACCTGGTGGAAGGCTTAGGGCACTGCGGCGCCTGCCATACGCCGCGCAGCTTCACTATGCAGGAGAAAGCGCTGAGCGATGAGAAGGGCGGCGATTATCTCTCCGGCAGCAACGCGCCCATCGACGGTTGGACAGCCAGCAACCTGCGCGGCGATAACCGCGACGGGCTGGGGCGCTGGAGCGAAGACGATCTGGCGCAATTCCTCAGCACCGGCCGCAACGACGATACGGCGGCCTTTGGCGGCATGACGGAGGTGGTGGAGCATAGCCTGCAATATCTCGACGATAAGGATATCCGGGCGATCGCGCGCTACCTGAAATCGCTGGGCGCGAAGGACCCGTCGCAGACGGGCTTCCAGCCTGACGACGCCGTGGCGCAGGCGCTGTGGAAAGGCGACGACAGCAAAGCGGGCGCGGCGCAGTATGTTGACAGCTGCGCCGCCTGTCACCGCACTGACGGACGCGGCTACAAGCGCTTCTTCCCGGCGCTGCGCGGCAACCCGGTGGTGCTGGCGGACGATCCGACCTCGCTGATCCATATCGTGCTGACCGGCAGTACGCTGCCGGGCGTGAAGAACGCGCCGACTACCGTGGTGATGCCGGGCTTCGGCTGGCGTCTGGACGACCATCAGGTAGCGGACGTCGTGAACTTTATCCGCACCAGCTGGGGCAATAAAGGCGAGAAGCCGGTCACGGCGGCCGATGTCGCCGACGTGCGCAAAGAGACCTTCGTGGCGCAGCAGCAGGGCGACGTGGATATCGAAAAACTGCCGCAGGCCGAACATTAATCGACGCGGTAGACGCGCCGCCTGACGTGTGAGGCGGCAATAAAAAACGGCGGCGGGCGTCTGAGAGGGCGTCCGCCGCCGCGTTATTTTCAGGAAAGAAAATCTTCGCGCTGCGGCGTAAAGGTATCCAGCAGCACACCCGCCTCCAGGCAGACGCAGCCGTGCACCACGTTTGGTTTCTTATACAGCGTGTCGCCAGGGCCGACCTCATGGGTTTCGCCATCGATGGTAAAGGCGAAGCGCCCTGACAACACGTAGGTCAGCTGCTCGTGCGGATGATGGTGCAGCGGGCCGACCGCGTCTTTCTCAAAGGTCACTTCGACCGCCATCATACCGCCGCCGTGCGCCAGAATGCGCCGCGTGACGCCTTCGCCTACCTGCTCGACCTGGGTTCGTTCTCTGAAAGTAAACATGCGCTTATTCGTCCTGCTGTTAGCTGAAAAAGTTATCTTTGATGGTCGCCAGATAGAGCGCTGGCTGGCCTTCATAGTCGGTGGTGAACAGCACCTGTTTGTCGTCCGGCGTAAATGACGGATGCGGATGCGTGACCTGACGGTCGCCGTCCAGCACGCGCCAGGAGCTGTTATGCGCCGCCAGCGGGCGATGCTGGCGCGTCGCCACGTCAAACAGCCACAGCATCGGATCGTTGTCGATGGTATAGCCTTTGGTATCCTGCACATCCACCGGCGTGCCGGAGCCGTCGCCTACCAGCAGCGTGCCGTTCTGGTTGCTCATCAGGTGAGAACAGGCTGGCATGGTCATCAGCACCTCATTATGGCCGGTGACCGGATCGAAGCGGCAGATCTCGCGATCGGCTCGCGCCTTGTGGTAGGAGACATAGATCAGCGCCGATCCGTCCGGCACCCAGAATTCATGGGTGCAGCTTTCACCCTCGGCATGATCTTTGACTTTGCGCATATTGGCGCCGTCTTCATCGATCAGCCACATGCGCGCGTCGACGCGATCGTGCGGACCTTCGTGGCAGAAGGCGACGGTATGGTCGTCAAACGGACGGTAGATGGGATGTCCCAGCCACAGACGCTGTTCAAGGATGGTCTGCGCCTCGCCGGTTTGCAGATCGACCCGCAGCAGACGGCAGTGCGGTTTCTTTTCAAAGAAGGTCTTAAATACCTGCCAGTCGCTGAGCGGCTCCCAGTCCTGGCGGTCAATTTCGATGCCGACCAGCCTGGTGCAGTCGCTGTTGGCGACCCAGGTGCCGTAGCCGACCCATGCTTCCGGCACGGTATAGACGACGCGTTCTTCCAGACTCTGCAAATCGACGCAGCGCAACTGGCGTTCGTTTTTCACATAGAACAGAAATCGATCGTCCGGCGAGAGGAAGCCGCCAAACGTATTATCGCCCGCGCCTTCCGTCAACTGCGTTGCCTGCTGTTCTTGTAAATCGAGCAGGTAATAGTTACGGTTGCCGTCAAACTCGCCCGCGAACAGCAGCTTGCTGCCATCGTTGAAAAAGCACTTCTGATAAAAATAGTTGCGATGACATAACACCTCAGGCGGCGTTAATCGCACCATTTCGGCACCGGTCTTTTCATCGGTAAAGTGATGAAAAGGCAAATGTACACGGTTTCCTTTCGCCATAACGTTTTCCTCACGCCAGAGTTTGATTTAAATTGAAACGGTGTTTCAGATTACAAAATCATACCCCGTTCGAGGGGCTTGCCGAGCGGCGCAGAGTGAAAATGCAGGAAGGATCACACAATTTTTTCCCTGTGCCGCAAATGGAATGCGCCTCGCAAAATGCAGGTTAAATAGGCGTTCTGCCGGGAAAATGTGAAAACTGTCACAGTAATATGTCCGTGCGGTATCTATAAGGAACGTCAGGCTCTAAAATATGAAACAGTGTTTCATAATTGTATTGACGTATGCCCTGGCGGCGCGTTAAACCTCCTTTGAACAACAACCGCAGGCGAGGCGGCGGAACGGTGCGGTGAGCTGCAAACAAACGGGCTGCGGAAACGCGGCCGGAAAGCGGAAGCCGACATTACACGCCTGATAAACGCCATGTAATAAGAGGATAAACGATGAAAATCGCGTTAATGATGGAAAACAGCCAGGCGGCGAAAAACGCCATTGTGCTGAAAGAGCTGCAACAGGTAGCGAACGGGCTGGACTATCCGGTGTTTAACGTGGGCATGAGCGATGAGCAGGATCACCATCTGACTTATATTCATTTGGGGATCATGGCCAGCATTTTGCTGAATTCGAAAGCGGTGGATTTCGTTATCGCCGGCTGCGGCACTGGCCAGGGCGCGCTGATGTCGCTGAATATTCATCCCGGCGTGGCCTGCGGCTACTGCATCGATCCGGCGGACGCCTATCTGTTCGCCCAGATCAATAACGGCAATGCGCTGGCGCTGCCGTTTGCAAAAGGTTTTGGCTGGGGCGCCGAGCTGAATCTGCGCTTTATCTTTGAAAAAGCGTTCAGCGGCGAGAAAGGTCAGGGCTATCCGCCGGAGCGTAAAGAGCCTCAGGTGCGCAACGCTGGCATTCTTAACCAGGTCAAAGCGGCGGTCGTGAAAGATAACTATCTGGATACGCTGCGCGCCATCGATCCTGAGCTGGTAAAAACCGCCGTCAGCGGCCAGCGTTTCCAGCAGTGCTTCTTTGAAAACTGTCAGGATAAAGAGATCGAAGCCTTTGTGCGTGAGGTGCTGGGCCAGTAACGCATGTTTCAGGCCAGCCCGTCCTGGCCTGACGCAGCCCGGCGGCGAGATCGTCGGGCTGCAAAAACGGCTTTATGCCAGCCTGCGCCGTCTGTAGCGCGGGGTGTTTTACCTGCCGGGCCATGCCGCCCGCTTTCGGAGCTTGCCGACAGCGGGCGCTGGCTTCGCTTTACGGCGCCAGCCGGGCCTTACCGTCGTTGACGTAGTGCATATCGTTGATTTCCGTGACCTTCAGCGCACCTTTTTGGTAAACCAGCTTCACCACGGCGGCATTTTCCAACGGCTGATTTTTACGTGCGTCATCGGTCAGATCGGCAATCATCATTAGAATCGCCGCTCCTGATGAGACTACCAGCACATTCTTGTCACCACGCGCGTGCGCTTTGTCGATTATGGCATGCAGCGCAGACTGCATTCGTGTTTTTACATGACCGGCACGCTCAGCCAGGTGATACGAGTCAACGTCTGCAATCTCATCCAGATAACCCACGAGCGTCAGCCTGCCCTGTTTTATTTCGTTAAATACCTCATCGGGCGCGGACAACCCCTTTTTTTTCGCCACCGCCCCGATCATTTCATGATTTGGCAGCCCTTCGAAACCACCGAAAAAGACCTCGCGCAGCGCCTGCATCTCAATGGTCGGCACTGATGAATCAGCGCGGACGGCTCGAATAATTTGCATCGTTTCCCGCTGACGGCCCGCATCGCCACAATAGTAGCTGTCAAAGGGAACAGGCTTTAAGCCTTCCGCCAGGTAGCGTGCCGTCTCTACGCCCTCTTTCGTCAGTGGCGTATCCGCCCAGCCCTGCACGCGATCCAGCATATTGAGCCAGGTTTTGCCGTGGCGGGCGAACCAGACGGTAACGGTGTCGTCCACCGCTGGCGCTGCTGCGCTGACGCTACAGGTTAAACATAGCGCGATAATCCCAATCCATCTTTTCATCGTTTTACTCCCGTTAAACCGATAAAGCATCACAGCAGCTTAAAGCGATAATCGATAATGATTTCGCCTGCCAGAAAGTGGGAGTGGTTGTAGTCTCCGTGGTGCAATATCGGTGTGCGTTTAACATTTTTATAAGACCAACCCGGACCGAACATCACCCAGACGCTAAGATTTTTCAGATCTGGAGAGGAGGGCGTCCAGCGGCCATAAAGATTGACTTCGCCGGTCTTCACATTCAGGCCGCGATAGCGGAACGTACCGGCGTTGGCCGCTACGCCAGCCAGCAGTTCAGGCGTGAACTGGTAATCAGTCATGGTCGCCAGCATCAACTCTTTATCGCGCAGGTAATCATCACCGGCAGAAGCCAGAGAGATAAAATTACCGAAGGAGAGGCGGCTCATATGGCGGGGATAAAAACCAACGCTGTTTTCTTTCGCCGCGCGGGTATAGCCCAGCCCCCAGCGAGAGCGGAAACCGTTTTCTTGCCAGGTCATTTCCAGCGCGTAGTGACGGGCGTAGCGATCGAAATCGCGTCGCTGTGCAGGCATAGCGCGATAAGCGTCCAGCGCCTGGGTAAGGTAAATCTGGCTGCCGATGGAAAGGCGTGGCGTGACGGTGTCGCTAAAGAAGAGATGTTGCCGACGCAGGTAGCCATCGCTTTCGCCTGCACCGTATTGCAGCTTCAGACTGTCGTGTTGGTAGGTAATATCGCCAGTGACGATATGATCGATATTCCGGTTGTCGTTGGTTTTGAAATGGGTCTGTTCCGGCGAGCTGCGGTCAAGAGAGCGACTGACCCAGGCAATGCGTAGCTGTGTATCATTGAACGCGGCGACACCGTTCCAGCCAAGATAGGTGATCGGTGAGAGGCGCCACGACGTGCCGATAATGCCGAAATTTGGCAGCATCTCCCAGCCGCCATGCAGTTCGCCTTTCAGCGTCTCGTTAGCCAGCTTCAGTTTAACGTAGCGCTGCCCCAGTTTGCTGAAGCCCTGCGCGTCGCCTTTAGTATTGCCGTGGCCTGCATTATACAGAATGCCGCGTGAATCAAAGCGATCGCTGGCACCCAGTTTTATCGCGCCATAGTAAGAGAGGTTGAAACCTATCAAATCGGCAAAATAGCCTGACGTATAATCCAGCGCCACTCCTTGCCCCCAGGCGGCGTGGACGGTTTTGGGATTAGCAGCATCTTCTTTCAGGTATTTCCAGTAATTACGTAATGAAACATCAAGTGAGCTGTCGCTAATTAAAGGTATTGCCGCAATATTATCGGTGCGGCCTTCTGCCCACGACAGGCAAGGTAATAATCCGGCAGTTATAATAATGGCTATTTTCTTTTTCATTGCTATTCCCTGTAATGTTGGCGTTTCTTGTAGTAGGTATATTCCCTGTGATTGGGGTATTTCCTATGATTTTGATATCCCCTGTAATAAGGCGGCAGGCCGCCGCCCGGAAAATAAAATCGGGCGAGCAGGGTCATTAAAACGTTTAGCGATTTAACTAACGGATGAATTTATTAATGCCGCAATAACCTAATGATTTAAAATGAGCCTGCGTAACCAGCCTGCGGCTGCGAATCAGGCTTGCGGCTGTTGTGCCAGCACCTTTTTTCCTGCATCGATATAGGACATATTACCTAGCTCGGTAACGGTTAATTTCCCATTCTGATAAACGATTTTTACAACGGCGGAGTTTGCCAGCGGTTTATTTTTTTCCGGATCGGTAGTCAGATTAGAAATCATAATCTGGATGGCTGAGCCGGAAGAAATGATCAGCACATTGCTTTGTTTTTCGCGCAACGCATTATCGATGATTGCCCGCAGCGCAGCCTGGGTACGCGCCTTCACCTGCTGATAGTTTTCTGCCTGCCCGGCGGGATCGGCGGCAGCTATCGCGTTGATACTGCGCTCAACGGACAACGTGCCTGCTTTCATTCCGGCAAACAGCGCCTGTGCATTCGGCAGGCCCAGTTGAGCGGCAGCAGCGGCGGCCATCTCTTTATTAAAGCTACCCTCAAAGCTACCGAAGAAAACTTCACGCAGGCCGGTTAATTCAGTTGGACGAACCGCTTCTCTTCCTGTCTGCTGCAAAATAATCTGCATGGTTTCACGCTGACGTCCGGCATCGCTGGTATAAAAACCCCCAAAGGGGACAGACTTTAATCCTGCGCCAAGATAGCGCGCCACCTGTTTTCCCTCGTCGGTTAATGGGGAGTCGGCCCAACCCTGAACGCGATCCAGCGTGTTCAGCAGTGTTTTACCATGACGTACAAACCAGAGCGTAACAGGCTTATCCTGTTTCGCACCCGCATTAACCGGTTTTTCGATACTCCATGCTGAGCCACACGCCAGAAGCAGAGTTAGCGTAACAAGCCATTTTTTCATGTGATATTCCTTATGTTTTTATCGCCGACGCGTAGTAAGCGGCAGGCGAGAGGGATAAAAAGCACCGCGTCCCTAAAAGCATTAAAAGAGTGCATTCCGCTGGCGCAATTAATCAGGACCGCGGTTTTTTTCCTGTAAATAACAGTCATCAGCCGCAGAATAATTACGCCAGGAAGGTCTTGTTAAACATAAACAGAACTCGTGAATTATTTGGCCGGCTTGTCATCCTCCTTATAATGAATAATTCCTCTGCTGCACAGTTAGCAATAAGAAAAACGGCAATAAAAAAACAGCAAACGTTTATGCCATTCATGAGGCAAAAAAAAACCTGCGTAACTGAATGACCACGCAGCGAGAATCACTGTCGCCGTGCTTGTTCAGAAACGCAGGTTTTGCCTGTAAATACAGTAGCAATCCTTTGAGCTGCTACGCTAGCACGGCTGTTAAAAAAATAAATAGCCAGCGCCGGTTATTTATTGAATTTGTGATTTCCCTCATAAGACAGACGGAATGAAAGTAAATCGTGATTATCGCTTTGCGGTAAGCCTGTCGGAATAAATATAAGGATGAGTAATAGTAAAACGTAACGCTTTAATGGAAAGGGAATCGTTAATAAGCCAATTCATTCAGGAAGGAAAACGGGGCGTTATTTCCGCCCCGCCAGAAAATACGTCAGAAATTATAACCCACTACCAGATAGTAACCCCAGCCGGTAGATTTCACTTCAAACGGGCCGTCGCCGAAGTTCAGGTTGGCGCCGTCGGCCCACTGGCCGCCGTTATGGAAATAACGCGCCACCACCGAGTAGTGCCAGTGATCGTAGCCCAGCGCCAGGATATGGCTGGAGGCGATAGAGTTGCTGGAACGGAAAGAGCCTGGCGTTTTATCCGCCAAATCGGAACCCCAGTCAAAGTTGGTGAAGCCGATATAGCTCAGGTTGCCGCCCCACAAGGTAGTCAACGGCAGGAAATATTTTACCTTGAAGCGATAGCCGTCCCAGCTGTTTTCGTTCGCCGCGCCGTAGTTTTCCCACTGGTATTTGGCATAAATGTTCAGCGCCAGCGACATTTTGGTGTGGGTATCGATATCGGTGCCCAGGCCCATATACCAGGTGTTCTGGCGGTTGTTATGGTCGCGGCCCATGTCATAGACATAGTTGTTGGCGAAGTACCACTCTTTAAACGGGCCGAAACTCAGGTCGGTGCCGGTCAGCTTGTCGATAGAAAAGCGCGGTTCAATCTCCATAAACAGCGGCGAACCGTTGTCCCAGATACCCTGCTGATAGCTGTTCGCCGCGCCGAAGAAGTTCGGAATATCCACGTAGCCGTAGAAATCGAACCAGTCTTTATGGGCGAAGGCTTCATATTCCAGATAAACATCGTTGTTCAGGTGCGGCCCGAAACGGGTGTGGTTGCTTCCCACCACGTTAACGCTCTGATGCCACCAGTCTGACACATAGGTAGGCGCGCCAGTTTCCGCCTGAGAAGAGATGCTATATGACGCAGCCAACAGCGCGCCAGCCACCAACATTTTATTTTTCATGGTTTACCACATGCTTAAAGGCCTCTCTGCTGAGCCAGAGAAGGGCCGCGAATCAGTGTCCACTGCTGGACGGGAAGGTATTGTTGTATGCCGCTCCGGGGGAGGCGTACAGGTACGCCGGGGCAGCCCGCATAGGGTGCCTCTATCCTGCCGATAGAAAATAGATATTGCTCACGTTTGTCAAAGTTTGTTTCATTTCGATTCAATCATTTTGTGACTCAGATCACGAACAATGACACAAAGGGTAAAATTAACGTCACAAAGATGGTTTAGAACGATAGGCAATCGGTTTCGCATGCTGCGCAAACGATTAGCTACAACTTCGGTTTTGACTGTCATCAAGAGCAGCAGATAGTTTCAGATTACAACTCGACATAATGCTTATCAGCCGCTTGACGGAAAGTTTTGAACATCTGTTCAGAATAATATTGAACGGATGTTCAAAAAAAGGCAGAATGTGGGCCGGTTAAATCAGGCGAGGCAAAAGGATGGGCTATTTAAAAGCGGACGCACGCGCGGATCTTCTGATTGCCGCCGCAAAAAAGTTAATCAGGAAAGAAGGTTATACCGCCGTTACCGCCCGCAAAATCGCCAAAGAGAGCGGCGCGGCCATTGGGCATATCAACCGCCATTTCGCCTCGCTCAACCAGCTAAAATGCGAAGCTTTTCTTGTCATTGTTAATGAAACCGTGGCTGTGCATCAGGCCGCCAGCGAAGCGTTGAGCGGTATTGACGCGGTGCTGGCGCTGCTATACGAGCCGGATAAAGCACAGCATGAAACGGAACTGTGGCGCGAAGTCTCCGTCGTTTCCCAGCAGGATAAAGCGCTGCATGACATCTTCGTCTACGCGCTTAATCTTTGGCACAACACCGTCAGCGACGCGATTACGCGCGGCATCCAGCAAAACCTGCTGCGCTGTCACGATACGCCGTCAGCCACGGCATGGCGGCTGATCGGCCTGACGCTGGGACAGGATGCGCTGGATATGCACGGCGTGCTTAACGATCGGGAAGATGTGCTGCGCAACAACCTGCTTCATATCATCCGGCTGGAGCTGCAACCGGTGATGGGCGTATCGCAAAGGGAGTTAACATGAACGTAAGCGCAGCAAGTGAAAAAGTCTTTACCTATGGCGTTATCCGTGAGCTGATGCGCTGGATTGAAAGCAATCCGCATCGGCGTATTACGGTGGACGATTGCGCGGAAAAAACCGGCTACTCCAAATGGTATTTACAGCGCTATTTTCATGCGGTAACCGGCAAAACGCTGGCCGCTTTTTGCCGGGAAAAGCGTCTGGTCGCTTCAGCGCGAATGCTGGTGGAAGATAACGTCACTATCGAATACGTTGCGGTACAGCACGGTTTTTCTTCACATGACACCTTCCACAAAACCTTCGTTCGCCACTACGGCATGACGCCAGGCGAATTCCGCCAGAAATGTCGGCAATAGCTTTTTACTTTCACGGTAAAGCGCTGCCGCTATTGTGTCTTCCGCATACGTCCTGAATAGCCATACTGGCAAAAAAACGCATTTGCCGCTTCGCTTATTTACCGGTGGCGGTTTTATTGGTTTTTTACGTCTGATTGTAATTAAATCTTTCAAAAAACCTGTTATTTCATGATGTTTGCTGTCATATCAAAAGCTTATTGCCGCTGCGTTAGCAATTTGCTTTCTCCTGTCCGTCGACTAAATTTATACCCGAAGTCGCAAATATTCTTCTCCATTACAAGCGTACTGGATAAGGATATTATTTTGGAATAACGAGGAGGAATAG